>CAZCWA010000419.1:0-4920 GCA_964502265.1 uncultured Myxococcaceae bacterium
CGGTCCCCGAGCACGAAGCACAGCTCGTCGCCCGCGTCCCGCCGCGCGCCGAGCCACGCCTCCACCTCGCCGCCGGGAAGGGCGCCACGCGCCTCCTTGATCTCCGCCTTCACCTTGCCGCGCGCCTTCTTCGCGAGGAACTCGGCGGGCGTCTTCCCGCTCTGCACCACGCCGAACGCGTCCTGCAGGTCCAGCTCCGGGTGCTGCTCCATCAGCGTGTAGGCCTGGTCGAAGCGCTTCGCCTCCTCGGCGTGCAGCTTCTTCCAGATCCGCGCCTTCATCTTTCCCTCGAGCTCGCCCTTGGCGATGCGGGCGGGCACGCGCTCGCGCTTCGCCAGCTCGTTGATCTGCTCGACGGTGGGCGGCGGCCTCGGCGTGGAGGAGCGGGGCGGGCCCTTGCGGAAGCCACCGGGGCCGCCGGCGCCCGGAGGTCCGGAGCGGGGCGCACCGTAGGAAGGACGCGCGCTGGGGCTCCAGGTGCGCGGCGGGCCATAGGACGTCCGCGGAGCGCTCGTGGCGGGCGTCGAAGGCGCGGACGGCGTTGCCGCGGAGGGCACGGGCGACGGCGCAGGCGACGACGCGGGCCGGGGGGTGGGCGCGGGCGTGGGCCTCACGCTCGGGGGCGTGGGCGCACTTCCAGCGGGCCGGCGGACGACCTCCACGCGCGGCGTTGGAACGGGGACCGGTGGCTTCTTCTCACTGCTCAAGGCTGCCCCCCATGTCTCCCAGCAGGTCCGTCACGTCCAGCCTCCAGCCCTCCTTCTCGCGCACCATGCGCACCTCGCGCTCCGTGCCTCCTTCGGAAACCACCGCGAGGCGCGCCTGCATCCCGTCCTGGGAGAGCAGCTTCACCGAGCGCACGGGGGGCGTCTCGAAACCGCCGCCGAAGAAGAGCGGCTGGGGCGCGGCCCTGACGGCGCCACCGGTGGCCTCGGAGATGACCTGCGCGCGCTCCTCGAGCGCCTTGCGGCTCTCTTCAGAGAGGCCGGTCCAGGCGGTGCGCGAGTCCTGTTTCTGGATGGCGCGGGCGAAGCTCATGTACGCGTCGGTGGGGGTGTCCCAGGTGGGCCGGTTGCAGGCCAGGAGGGTCACCGCGATGAGCAGGACGAGAAGCGGGGCGTGCGCCGGCATGTCGCGCTGACTTATCTCCGCAAACGGGGCGCGGGACAACACGCGACGTGTCCAATCGTCGACCAGGGAGGGGCTAGGCCGCCGGCTTGCGCAGCCGCGCGCGGAAGACGGCCTGTCCGGTGATCAGGTAACGGCGCTCGCGCGAGGAGGGCACCTCGTCCGGATCCCACGGGTGGAAGACGCCTGCGCCGAGCGGATTCTCGAACCCCACCGCCTCCAGCTCCTTCAGCATGCGCACCGCGCGGTCCTCCACGTCGGTGCGCAGGTCGAAGTGGCCACCGGGCTTCAGCAGGTCGAAGAGCAGGTGGACGAAGTCGCCGCGGATGATCGCCCGCTTCTCCTGGGCGCGCTTCCACCACGGGTCGGGGAACTGCAGCCGCACCCAGTCGAGCGTGCCGGGCTTGAAGATCTTCGGGACCAGCGTGCGCGCGTCGGCCTCGATCGCACGGAGGTTGCCGATGCCGAGCTTCTGAGCCCGCGCGGCGGTGTCGCGGACGTACTTCTTGCGCCACTCGATCGCGATGTAGCGGACGCCTGGATGGCGCTGCGCGTAGTCGAGCGCGTGGCCTCCCTTGCCGCTGCCGATCTCCAGCTCGAGCGGTCCATCGAAGCCGAAGACCTCCGTCCAATCGGGGGGCGCCTCCAGCGTGGCGAGCTCGGGGTGTGCAGGTTCGGGGAGGAGTCGAGGACCACGGGTCACGGTGAGGCTCCAGCAGCAGTGCGGCGTACGCGACGGGCGAGGGCGCCGAGAAGAAGGATGAAGAGAAAGGGGTGTGCGCCCACCGGAAGGTTCGAGGCACAGCCGCAGCCGGTCTCTTCTTCAGGCGCGGGCAGGGAGACGCCGAGACCGGGAGCGATGCGCTCGGGAAGCCGGGTGCCGAAGTAGCCGGTGTGTCCCGGATCGTGGTGCGCGCCGTCCCACTGGATGTGCTCCGGCCTGCCCGTCACGCGCAACAGATGGAGGTGGTTGTCCGCGGTGCGCGCGGCCACCACCAGACCATCGTTCTGCATGCCCACCGCGGGTGAGCCGAAGAGCGCGGCGCCCAGCGGCTCGGGCCATCCGTCGACGACCGAGCCGTCGTGCGTGACCGCCCAGAGTGCGTCGTCTGCACCGTGGAGGAGGTCCGCCCGGCCATCGCCGCTCACGTCGGCCACCGCGCCACCCGTGCCCGCTGGCCACGCACCGGGCGCCGCGGTGACGGGCGCGGGACGACCCGGTGCGCGCTGAAGCTGCGAGCCCGCCGGCCAAAGCGCCGTCGCATCGCCCATCGCGCCCGCGAGCCAGAGCCGGCGGTCCCGCCGCAGATCACCGAGCACCAGCTCCGAGGTGCTGGGTGAGTCGCCCTCGGGTGCCCACGCGACCTCCACCGCGGGAAGCCCGACCAGATCGACGATCATCGGCGGCCCATCGCGCACCGGGATCGCAAGCTGCACGCGGCCCGAGCCCGCGAGATCGCCCAGCACCGGCGAGCCGGCGAAGTCCACCTCGATGGGCCATCCGCCGAAGGCCTTCGGGCCACCTGTGTCCACGCCCACCCGCAGCGCCTGCGAGCGTCCATCCGGGGTGCGGCCGACGAGGAAGAGCTCGGGCAGCTCGTCGCCATCGAGGTCCGCCGCGGCCGGCGTGTGGACGACGTGTGCGAGGGGAAGCTGCGCGGGGAAGCCGGGCAGCGGCGCGCCGTTGCTGCGGAAGACGTGGAGCAGGCCCGTGTCCCCCACCGCGATCACCAGCGGGCCGAGGTACGACGACGCCACGACCGCCGCCGACTGCATGCCTCCTTCGATCGTCGCGGTGAACAGCTCGCCATCACCCCGCCCGCGCAGCACATGGAGAGAGCCCTCCAGCGTGGCGACGATCAGCTCGCGGCGTTGGTCTCCATCCAGATCGGCAGCGGCGATGGGCGCCTTGATCGTCCCGGGCGTGGAGAGCGCTCGCGGAAACCCGGGGATGTTCATGCCGCGCTCTTCGACCGCGTGGACGAGTCCATCCCGCGTGGCGAACACCAGCTCGTCGCGGCCATCGCCATCCACGTCCACCAGCCGCGGCGTGTTCCCCACGTCCTCTCGAGGAGGCTTGGTGGCGAGGCTGCGCGCGTGCGCCACGAGCTGAAAGCGCAGCTCGCTGACGAGTCCCTCCCGTTCGGCGCGCGCGCGGACGGTGAAGGTCGTGCCGGTGCCGGGGACCCGCTCCGGAATGAAGGTGCTGCCGGAGAGGGGATGGAACGCTGTCTCCTCCGGCTGGGTGGTGCGCGTGCGTGCCACCTCGTACGCGTCAGCGCCCGGGGCCCAGGGTGAAAGATCGAAGGGCAGGTGCGGCGCGATGCGCTGCCTGTGCGTCTTCGGGCCTGCTCCAAAGCGATGAGGGGGCGCGCCGGTGTCGACGGCGGCGATGGCCCGGCCCACGTCGATCCGCCCACCCAGCGTGCCCTCACGGAGGAAGTGGAAGAGCACTTCGGGAGAGAAGGCGATGGGCGATGGCCGGAGCGCGGAGTGGACGAGGCCTGCTGCGCCGCCTGCCGTGGCCGCCGCGTCCTCCTCCTCGGTGCACGCTGGAGAGGGCGCGAGCGCGTCCGTCCACGCCTCCTCCGATGCGCTGCAGGCCACCTGCATCACGGCAGGATGCGGTGCGAAGGGCTCGCGCGCGGGGGAGGGCGGATGCGCTGCCGCCACCAGCAGCAACCGATCGAGATCGAGGACCTCCTTCACCGCGGGCGTCTGCTGCGTCGTCGCGCCGGGGAGGATGGCCACGCTGGCCAAAAGCTCTCCCGCCGCACGCAGGCTGGAGGCGAGCACGGAAGGCGACAGGCGCAGCGCCTGCTCGTCATTCCGGGACACGCGCAGGGGCAGGATCGCGCAATCGGGACAGACGCCGGCGCCGGCGAGCAGCGCGTGGCGGGTCCCGGGCGAGCCACGGACCTCCTCGGCATCGCCGTCCGATGCGTCCGCGTCCCCGTCGACGAAGTCCCAGCCGCACACGTCGTCGATGCGGCCGTTGCCGTCGTCGTCCACGCCATCGCCGAACACGCGCAGGAGATCCTGCGGATCGAGCAGCCCGTTCCCGTTGACGTCGCCGCCGTCGTCGCGTCCGGTCAGGCGCGGGTCCCCGGCGTAGTCGCGCACGTCGAAGCGGCCATCGCCGTTGAGGTCGTGCGGATCGCCTTCGCTGGCCGGCTTCTCCGAACCATCCGCGCGCCGCGGCGGCGGGAGCTCTCCCCGGTTGAGCGCGAAGCGGGTCACGAGATCCGTCTCGTCCCAGCGCACGCCGGTGGAGAGGATCGCGATCACCACGTCCGGATCGCCACGCGTCTTCGCGAACGCGGCTGAGGAGAAGAGAGGGGCGACGAGGAGCGCCGCCATGAGCGCGCGCATGGACACGAAAGCCGCGCTATACGCCGCGCCATGAGGATTTTCCATTCCATCCGGGAGGCGGAAGGGCTGCGTGGAAGCTCGGTCGCGCTGGGCAATTTCGATGGCGTCCACAAGGGCCACCAGGCGCTCTTCGCCGAGGCCCTCGCCCACGGTCCCGCGGTGGCGCTCTCCTTCGATCCGCACCCGGGCAAGGTCCTCCAGCCGGAGCTTGCGCCGAGGCTCATCACCACCCGCGCGCGGAAGCTGGAGCTGCTCTCGGAGCAGGGCCTCACCGCGACGATCCTGCTCCCCTTCACGCGCGAGTTCGCAGCCACGCCTGCGGCCGTCTTCGAGGACTCGCTGCTCGACGAGTTGGGCGCGGCGCATCTGGTGGTGGGCGCGGACTTCACCTACGGCGCGAAGCGCACGGGCAACGTGGAC
>CAZCWA010000420.1:0-4919 GCA_964502265.1 uncultured Myxococcaceae bacterium
ACGGGAACTACCTGCGCTGCTACGCGAGCCACTACTTCACCGGCCGCCACCACACGCCCTGGGGTGAGGCGGTGAACTTCGATGGTCCGCAGTCGGCGCCGGTCCGCGAGCTGGTCCTGCGCAATGCGGAGATGTGGATCCGCGACTTCCACGCGGACGGGCTGCGGCTCGATGCGGTGCACGCCATCGTCGACGACAGTCCGAAGCCGCTGGTGCAGGAGATCGCCGAGCGCGCGCGGGCGGCGGCCGGTGATCGTCAGGTGCTGATCATCGCCGAGGACGAGCGCAACGAGCCGCGCCTGGTCACGCCGGTCTCGCGCGGAGGCTGGGGACTCGATGGGGTGTGGGCCGACGACTTCCACCACCAGCTCCGGCGCGCCTTCGCAGGGGACTGCGACGGCTACTACGCGGACTACTCGGGCACGGGCGCGGACATCGCGCGGACGCTGGAGCGCGGCTGGTTCTACGAGGGCCAGCCGAGGGTCACGAACGGTGAGCGGAGGGGCAGCCCGGCGGACGGCATCCAGCCCTGGCGGTTCGTCCACTGCATCCAGAACCACGATCAGATCGGCAACCGCGCGCGCGGCGACCGGCTCTGCGAGTCGGTGACGGCGCCGGCCTACCGCGCGATGAGCACCCTGCTGCTGCTCTCGCCGTACACGCCGCTGCTCTTCATGGGCCAGGAGTGGAACACGCCGGCGCCGTTCCAGTACTTCACCGACCACCACGAGGCGCTGGGGCGGCAGGTCACAGAGGGGCGCCGCAAGGAGTTCGAGCACTTCGCCACCTTCAGCGGAGAGGACGTGCCGGATCCCCAGGCGCTGGACACCTTCGAGCGCTCGCGCCCGGACTGGACGGAACGCGAGAGGTCCGGGCACGCGCAGATGCTGGTGCTCTACCGGGAGCTTCTGCGGCTGCGGCACAAGCATCCGGTGCTCGAGCGGCGGGAACGCGGGTCCTTCTCCGCCCGCGCGGTGGGCGATCACGCGGTGCTGCTCGAGCGGCGCGGAGCGAAGGGCGCGGTCCTGGTGCTGGTGAACGTGCAGGGCCGGCTGCAGTGGCCCCTGCCGCGGGGCGCTGAACTCGTCCTGTGGACCGAGCACCCCCGATACGGCGGCGGGTGCGAGAGGCCGGATGTCGTGGAGGGCGCGGTCGCTCTCGAAGGGCCGTGCGCGCTGGTGCTCTCGGTCGCGTGAGAGGCCAGGAGGGTCAGGGTCGCGCGGCCGCACCCGGGGCTTCCGGGCGGGCGTCGGTTCCTCCCTGACAGGCACGGGGAGGCGTAAGCTGCGCGCCGCTTGAGCACGCCCTCCTCCGATCTGGCCATCGACGTTCGCGGCCTCGAGAAGACCTATTCGCGCCTCTTTGGCCGTGCAGGACATCCGGCGCTCCGTGGCGTGGAGCTCACCGTTCCCCGCGGTGCCGCCTTCGGGCTGATCGGCCAGAACGGCGCCGGCAAGACCACCTTCATCAAGAGCCTGCTGGGCGTCGTACGGCCCACCGCAGGAGAGGTCCGGGTGCTCGGTGGTGATCCGGACGACCCGAAGATCCGGGCACGCATCGGCTACCTGCCGGAGCGGCTGCACCTGCCGGACGCGTTCCGGGGGCCGGAGTTCCTTCAGTCCGTGGCTCGGCTCAAGCGGGTGCGGTTCTCGCGCGCGGATGCGGCGGCGCTGATCGAGCGGGTCGGGCTGTCCGAGGCGAGCGGGCGGAAGATTGGCGGATTCTCCAAGGGGATGAGGCAGCGGCTCGGGCTCGCGGCGGCGCTGATCGGTTCGCCGGAGCTGCTGGTGCTCGACGAGCCGACGGACGGGATCGACCCGCTCGGCCGGGTGGAGATCCGGCGCATCCTCAATGAGGAGGTCGCCCGCGGCGCCACCTTGTTCCTGAACTCGCACCTGCTCGCGGAGACGGAGCGGGTGTGCACCCGGATCGGGATCCTCGCGCACGGAAGGCTCGTCCGCGAGGGGCCGCTCGAGGCGCTGCGGCGGGCGGGCCGGACCTGGACCGTGCGGTTCGCGCTGCGCCCGGGCGTGGGGCCCGAGGCGCTGCGGGCAGCCGGGTTCTCGCCGGGTGGCGCGGGCAGTGGCAGCGGGCCTTCTCCCTGGCTCATCGAGGCGGAGACGCTGGAGGCGCTCAACGCGGCGCTGGACCGTGCGCGGGCAGCCGGCGCGCTGCTGGTGGCGCTCGAGCCAGGCGGCCGGGACCTCGAGCAGATCCTCACCGACACGTTGTCGGAACGGGCCCCCTCTCCGCGGGAGGGTGGACACGGCCCGGCGGGCGGGGAGGCGGCATGAACACGGCGCTCGCCGTCAGCCGGGATCTTCTGCGCGAGGCGGCGTCGAGGAAGTGGTTCCTCGGGCTCGGGGTCGCGGTCACGCTCGTGCTCGCGATCATCGCCTTCTCGCTGGAGATGGAGGTCGTCGATGGCGCGCTGGCGGGGACCCGGCTCTTCGGGTCGGTGATCGACCCGTCCATCCGCAGCGCGGACGTGGCCCTGCGGCCGCTCTTCGCCGCCGCCACCGGACTCATCTTCTTCGGCGGGCCGATCTTCATGATCCTCGCCTGCTCGGACTTCGCGCCGAGGTTGCTCGCCCCGGGTCGTATCGAGCATCTGCTCGCGCTGCCCGTCCGCCGCTGGGAGCTGCTGCTCGGGACCTGGCTGGGCGTCTGCGCGTTGGCCACCGCCTGCGCCCTCTACGGCGCCGGCGGGCTGGCGCTGATCCTCGGCGTGAAGACGGGCGTGTGGACCGCGTCACCCCTCATCGCGGCCGGCCTCGCGGTGGTGAACTTCCTGACCCTGTACGCCGCCATGCTCTGCGCGGCGACGTTCGTCCGGAGCGCTGCGTTGAGCGCCGCGGCGGGCGGAGGCCTCTACGTGCTGGGGATCGTGGCCGGCTTCCGTCACGACCTCCTGCCGCTGTTCTCCGAAGGAATCCCGAGGCGCGCGTTCGAGTGGGGAACGCTCGTGCTCCCGCGGGTGTCGTCGCTGGGGAAGACGGCGGTCGGGATCGCGAGCAGCCAGGACGTGGACCTGCCGGCGCTGTGGTCGATGCTGGGCGGGTTCGCCATCTTCGCGCTGGGTGCGCTCGCGGTGGCCTGCTGGCGGTTCGACGAGAAGGACTTCTGATCATGGTCGTGACGCGCACGCGGCGGCGCAGGTGGCCCTGGATGCTGGCGGCGGTGGTGCTCTTCGGGCTCGCGGCGTGGCTGATGTCGCGCGACGACCCGGAGCGGCCGCAGTCGGCGCGGGCGCGCGTGGAGCTGCCCCGGCACATGCGGAGGGAGGACCACCAGCGCGCCCACGCCCGCCGTGTCCTTTTCCCGCCTCCGGAGCAGAGCGCTGGCGAGGATGCGCCCGAGCAAGAGAACTCCGCGCGTCCGCTGGACCCGGTGCTCGCGGCCCTTCCGAGCGAGGTGAAGACCGGCGTGGTGGTGGTCGAGGCGAACGCCATCCGCCACTCGCCGGTGGGCGAGCTGATGGTGGAGTGCCTGCTCTCGCGCGACGATGGCGCGGGGATGCAGCGGCTGCGCGATGAGCTGGGCGTGGACCCGCTCGAGGCGGTGGATCGCATCGCCATGTCCGATGAGGGGCTCGTCATCTCGGGCCACTTCGAAGAGGCGAAGTGGAAGGCGCTTTTCTCGAGCGAAGGTCGCGCGTTCGGGCGGGAGGGGACGATCTACGCGCCACGTGCCGGAGAGGACCCGATGCGCGTCGCCGTGTGGAGGAACCAGGTGGTCGTCTTCGCCGACGACGACGCCAGGGCCGAGCTCGCGCTCGACCGGATCGAGGGACGGGGCCTGCACGGGGCGCCGGTGATCGACGAGAGCATGACGTACGGCGAGATCTACGGCGTCCTCTCGGCCGAGCAGCTCGCGGAGCTCCTGCCGCCGGATCAGAAGCTCATCGCCGACAAGCTGCGCGATGCCGCCGAGCGCATCGAGCTGCACGTCGACACCACCCGGGACGTCGGCGTCGTGGCGGACGTGCGGGGGCCCTCCGGCCGAGACACGCGGGACCTGGGCAAGACGCTCGGCGCTGCACTCGCGGTGGGACGCCTCAAGGCGCAGGCGGATGGGGACGAGGACCTCGCCGAGCTGCTCGACCTGGCGCGCGTGGTGCCGGGAGGAGAAGACTTCCGCCTCGAGCTCGGGCTGCCGCTGGAGTTCCTCCAGAAGCACCTGCAGGCCTGTGTGGACCGCAACCGGGAGCGCCGGATCGCAGCGCAGCAGTCGCGGGAGATGGAAGCGCCGGTCGACGCGGCGGCGGAGTAGCCCGCCCCGCTCGTCGGGGGCGCGTGGGTTGCGCACATATGACGTTGACTTCATGTGATGATTGCGTCATTTATTTGCGCATGATGATCACGGAGAGATTGTGGTGACGGCGCCGCGCGGAGATGCCGCGTGCCTGCCGGGAGATGGTGAGCACGCAGCGGCGGTGGAGCTGTTCGGGGCCATGGCGCACGAGGGCCGCCTGCGGACGTTGGTGGCGCTCTCGCGGCTCGGGCCGCTGACCGTGACGGAGTTGGTCGAGCACAGCCGCATGGAGCAGACGGCGCTCTCGCACCAGCTCCGCACGCTCAAGGACGCGCGGCTGGTGACGAGCGAGCGCGTGGGGAAGAACGTGATCTATGCGCTGGCGGACCTCCACATCCGCCACGTGGTCGAGGACGCGATCGCACACGCCGCCGAGCACGCGGTCGTGACGGCGCCGCCGCGCGGCAAGGCCCGCAGCGCCCGGAGGTCGTCATGAGCCCGGGCTGGGTGCTGGCGCTGTATGCAGTATTCTTCATGTTGGTGTTCGTGCTCCGGACGGTGGTCCAGCTCCGGTCCACGGGCCGCAGCGGGTTCAAGGGCATCTCGGGCCGCCCGCTCAGCGCGGAGTGGTGGGGAGGCGTGCTGTTCGTCGTGGCGATCGTCCT
>CAZCWA010000421.1:0-4895 GCA_964502265.1 uncultured Myxococcaceae bacterium
AAGCACCCATGCGCAAGACCAAGGTCCTCGTCGTCGACGACGACAAGATCGTCCTCCGGGCGGTGACCCAGATCCTCAGCCGCGAGAACTACAACGTGCTGGCGGTGGACGACGCCGTCGAAGGGCTGGCGGCGGCGCGGGATCCGTCGGTGGACGTGTGCATCCTCGACATCAAGATGCCGAACCTGTCGGGGATGGACCTGCTGCGCGCGATCAAGCGGGAGCGGCCGGAGGTGGAGGTGATCATGATGACCGCCTTCGCCACCGTGGAGACGGCGGTGCAGGCGGTGAAGGCGGGGGCGTACGACTACCTGACCAAGCCGTTCGAGAACATCGACGAGGTCAGCCTCACCGTGGGCAAGGCGGCCGAGCGCAAGCAGCTTCGCGATCACACGCGGGTGCTGGAGGAGGCGCTCTCCACCAAGACGCAGTTCGAGGATCTGATCGGGCAGTCGCCGCAGATGCGCGCGGTGTTCAAGCTGGTGGAGACGGTGGGGCACTCCTCGGCGACGATCCTCATCGAGGGCGAGAGCGGAACCGGGAAGGAGCTGGTGGCGCGGGCCATCCACTTCCGCAGCGGGCGGCGGGACAAGCCGTTCGTGGCGGTGAACTGCTCGGCGCTGACCGACACGCTGCTGGAGAGCGAGCTGTTCGGCCACATGAAGGGCGCGTTCACCGGCGCCACCGCGAACAAGAAGGGCCTGTTCGAGGCGGCGGACGGGGGGACGATCTTCCTCGACGAGATCGGCGACATCCCGGCGGCGACCCAGGTGCGGCTGCTGCGCGTGCTGCAGGAGGGCGAGGTGAAGCGGGTGGGCGCCAACGACACCATCAAGGTGGACGTGCGCGTCATCGCCGCGACCAACGTGGACCTCAACCGTGCGCGGGAGGCGGGGCGGTTCCGCGAGGACCTCTACTACCGGCTCAACGTGATCGGCATCCAGCTCCCGCCGCTTCGCGAGCGCCCGGGCGACGTGCCGCTGCTCGCGCAGCACTTCCTCAAGTACTACACGCAGAAGATGAGCAAGCCGGTGACGGGGATCACCGCGGCGGCGATGGAGGCGCTCACCTGCAACCGCTGGGTGGGCAACGTCCGCGAGCTGGAGAACGTGATCGAACGCGCGGTGGTGCTCACCGGGCGGGAGGTGGTGGACGTGGAGGATCTGCCGCCCGCGTTCCGCGAGACCCAGCGCGGCGGCGCGGAGGTGGAGGTGGCGAGCCTGGCGCACCTGCCCTACGCCGAGGCGAAGCGGCTGGCGATGCGGGCCTTCGAGCGCCGGTACCTCTCGAGCCTGCTGGAGCGGCACGAGAACAACATCTCCTCGGCGGCGAGGGCGGCGGGCGTGGACCGGTCGAACTTCCGCCGGCTGCTCAAGCAGTACGAGGTGGGCGGCCGCACCCTGCAGAAGGGTGAGGGGATGGGGACCGGCGGGGGCATGCCGCAGCACCTGCCGCGCATCGGGAACGCGTAGGGAACGTCGTCGAGCGGTCGTTCCGGTGCGGTCGTTTCGGGTAGGGTCTGCCGCGAAATGAGCAAGACGCTGAAGGTGGTGGTGGGTGCGTTCGCGGCGGTGGTGCTGGCGGCGGGCGCGGGCTGCAGCAAGGGCGGCCAGAAGGCGAACCCGGAGGGCAAGTACGCGCTCGACAAGGTGGCGATGAAGGCCACTCTGCAGGCGGAGATCGACAAGCTCCCGGAAGAGGAGCGGGCGATGCCGCAGATGGCGCTCGGCTTCATCGACATGCTGGAGATGCAGGTCGAGCTCGTGGAGGGCGGCAAGCTCTCCATGACCGCCACCACGCCGGACATCATGGGCGCCGGGCAGGGGCCCAAGGTCCAGACGAAGGAAGGGACCTGGAAGCGCGAGAACGACAAGGTCGTGCTCGAGATGGAGGGCGAGAAGAGCCTCTCCTGCAGCGTCGAGGGGAAGCGCCTGACCTGCGGTGAGGGCCGCGAGTCGATGGCCTTCAACCGGGTCTAGTCCTTCGCCGGGTCTGCGTCTGCGTCTTCGTCTGACGGCGTGGACGCGGCCGCGGCGCCCGAGCGCTGGCGGTATTCGTCGAGCCGGACGGTGAGCTCCGCTTCGAAGCCGTTGGTGGAGGGCTTGTAGATCCGCGCACCGTGCAGCGCGTCCGGGAGGTAGTTCTCGGGGACGTAGTTGCCGTCGAAGTTGTGCGGGTACTTGTAGCCTGCGCCGTAACCCATCCCCTTCATCAGCTTCGTGGGCGCGTTGCGCAGGTGCATGGGGACCGGGAGCGGACCCTTCTCCGTCACCGCCGCGCGGGCCGCCGCGTAGGACGTGAGCACCGCGTTCGATTTGGGCGCCATCGCCAGATAGGTGACCGCCTGGGTGAGCGGGAGCGCGCCCTCGGGCAGGCCCATGATCTGGAACGCCTGCATGGCCGAGACGGCCACCTGCAGCGCGCGCGGGTCCGCGTTGCCCACGTCCTCGGAGGCGAAGATCACCATGCGGCGGAGGACGAAGATCGGATCCTCGCCGGACTCGAGCATGCGGGTCATCCAGTAGAGCGCCGCGTCCGGGTCGCTGCCGCGCATCGATTTGATGAACGCGGAGACCACGTTGTAGTGCTCCTCGCCGCTCTTGTCGTAGAGCAGCGTCTTGTGCTGCAGCGCCTCCTCGGCCGCGGCCTTGTCCACGTGGCCCTGGCCGTGTCCCGCCGCGACCTCCAATGCGGTGAGCGCCCGCCGCGCGTCCCCTGCTGCCGCCTGTGCGAGCGCGGTGATGGCCTCGTCGGTGGCGGTGACCGTGCCGTTGAAGCCGCGCGGATCGGAGAGCGCCTTGCGGAGGAGGGACTGCAGCTCTTCCTCCTCGAGCGCGCGGAGGGTGATCACACGGGAGCGGGAGAGGAGCGCCGCGTTGACCTCGAAGGAGGGGTTCTCGGTGGTGGCGCCGATGAGGGTGATGGTGCCGCGCTCCACATGCGGGAGCAGCGCGTCCTGCTGGGCCTTGTTGAAGCGGTGGATCTCGTCCACGAAGAGCAGCGTGCGCTGGCGGCGGTCCTTCCAGCGGTTCTGCGCCTCGGCGACGGCCTCGCGGATGTCCTTCACCCCGCCCATCACCGCGGAGAGCGTGGCGAAGTGCGAGCCGGTGGAGCGGGCGATCACCTGCGCCAGCGTCGTCTTCCCGGTGCCCGGAGGGCCCCAGAGGAGCAGGGAGGGGATCCGGTCCGCCTCGATGGCGCGGCGAAGGAAGCGGCCCTCGCCGGTGAGGTGCTCCTGGCCCACGAACTCGGCCAGCGTGGTCGGCCGCATCCGCTCCGCGAGCGGCTCGCGCGCCTTGTTGTCCTTCTCCGCCGCGTGGTCGAACAGGTCCATCGTAGGCGCGGGTCATAGCCGCAAACGACGGCGGCGGGGGACGTGGCGGGAGGGAGGGACGGTGCGACCTTCCTCTCCTCCGGTCAGTGCGCCGGCGTGCATCTGTAGCGGGCGGCCTCCACCACCGCGCCGTCGCGTGACGCGGTGACGGTGTAGTGCGGCGGCTCCGCCTCCACCTTCAGGTCCAGCGGTTCGCCCTTCAAGGCGGCGTACTCGCCGGTCCAGCGCCCCTGCTCCGCCGAGCCCGGTACAGGGAGCTTCAACCCGAGGCGCCAGGCAGGGAAGTCGGCGACCGCGGATTCAGGCCGCTCCTCTCCGGTCTGCTCCCCCTCCGCCCCGCACTCACCGCCCGGCAAGCCCGCCCCGGTGATGCACCAGAGGCTCGTCGTCGGCAGCAGTCGTCCGTCCGCCGAGGTGATGGCAAGCTGCACGTGCATCGAACGCGTCTGCCTCCCGCGGAAGAACTTCACGGAGCGAGGCAGCAGCTTCCCCGTTCCTTCCCGCTGGCACGTCTTCGACGCCAGCAAGGCCCGCACCTGATCGGGGACGTCCTCAGGGACGGCGGACGGCGCGGGACCCGGCTCGGCGCGGGTGAACTTCAGCTCGGCGATGCAGGCGTCCTCGTGCTTCGTGCCCGGCTCGACGCGCGCGATCCGCAGCCGGTAGCGTCCGGGCGCGAGCGAAACGGCGAAGACGTACCGCCCGGTGTAGCGATCTCCCACCGCGAGGCGCTCGAGGACCTTCCCGTCCGCTCCCACCACCTCGAGGATCGACGGACGACCATTGCTCCGGTACACCGCGAGGCTCTGCGCGAACTGCGCGTGCTCGGCCTCGCTGGCCTCTGGATCCGCGCCGCCGCCGATCGCCAGCTTCCGGAAGCCAGGGACGATCTCGATCTCGTCGACTGCCTGCGTGAGTTCGATCTCCAGCCATTCGCCCATGCCGCGGCCTTTGGCGCCCTCGCACCAGGCAGTGGCTTCTGAACCGTCCATGGCGCTCTGCGGCCCGAAGGTGGCCGCCCGCCACGCGTACCGCTCGCCCGTCCACTCCAGCACCTTCGTCTTCGCCTCGAGCTGCGACGACGCGCCGGTGACACGCGCGACGGGAGGCTCCGCGGCCTCTGCGCTCAGCACGACGACCCCTACCATCCACAACGCGATCATCGACTGCTCCCTGTCGAGCCAACGGAGGACGCAGCGCCCTGGAATCCGCCTGCCTCGGCGCGCGCGGGTACGCGACGACGTCCCATGATTCTCGACTCTAGCGGAGCTTTCGATTCATCCGCGCGTCTAGCGATCCGGATACGACATCCCATGACGCGGGCGCTTGCCGCGTGCGATGGCCGTGACTACCGCGTGGTCGATGCGCGCCCGCCTGCTCCACCTCTCCATCGTGCCGCTGGTCGCCACCTCCGGCGCGCTGCTCGGGTGCGGCGAGGTCCGGCTCGTCCCGACGGAGGGGGAGGTGGAGCTGCTCGGCACAGCGGCCGAGCTCGACTTCGGCGGTGTTCCTGTCGGCGGCTTCAGCCGGCGCGAGCTCACCTTGCACAACGGTCGCAGCG
>CAZCWA010000422.1:0-4884 GCA_964502265.1 uncultured Myxococcaceae bacterium
GCGCCGCGGTGCTGAAGCGGACGGGCGTGCGGCCGTGGGCGGTGCGGGTGCTGGCGCCGGGGACGCTTCCGCGGACCTCGAGCGGAAAGCTGCGACGAGGTGAAGCGCTGCGACAGTTCCAGGAAGGGACCCTGAAGCCACCGGCGCCGGCGGGGACGCTCCGGCTGCTGGGAGAGGTGGCCCGGTCGGTGGTCGCGCAGGCCCGTGCGGAGCTCGCCGGTCGCGAGGCGTAGCCGCGTGCGCACCTGGGACGTCATCGTGGTGGGTGGCGGTCCGGTGGGGCTGTTGTGCGCGATGCAGCTCGCGCGGGCCGGGCGGGAGGTGCTGGTGCTCGAACGCAGAATGCTCCCTCGGGACAAGGCCTGCGGAGAAGGCCTGATGCCGCGCGGCGTCCAGCAGCTCGAGCGGTTGGGCATGCTCGATGCGATCGATCCAGCGCACCGCGCGCCGTTTCAGGGCATCCGTTTCGTTCAAGAGGACGGCGCCCACGTCACCGCGCGTTTTCCCAGAGGCGGCATGGGCCTCGGCATCCGTCGCGCCGCGCTCTCCGACGCGCTCTGGAGGCAGGCGCGTGGGGCCGGCGTGGACGTGCGGTCGGGCGAGTCGGTGACCGCTTTCGAGGAGGTCGACTCGACGATGCGGGTGCGCACCTCCCGGGCAGAACACCAGGGACGCTTCCTCATCGGCGCGGATGGGCTGCACTCGTTCGTGCGCCACCACGCGGGCCTTCACGTGCCGGAGGAGGACGTCTCGCGTCGACGCAGCGGCGCGCGGAGGCACTTCTCGGTGACGCCCTGGAGCGAGTGCGTGGAGGTGCACCTCGCGGACGGCGCGGAGGCGTACGTGACGCCGTGTGGAGCGGCGGAGGTCGGCGTGGCGCTCCTGTGGACCGGGCAGCTCCCGAAGGGGCTCGGCTACGACGGGCTGCTGCGCCAGAAGTTCCCGGCGCTGGCGGCGCAGCTCACAGGACACGAGGCGGGCGAGGTGAAGGGCGCAGGCCCCTTCCTGCAGCGCGCGCGGCGCCTGGTGCAGGGGCGGCTCGCGCTGCTCGGCGATGCGGGCGGGTATGTCGATGCGCTCACCGGAGAGGGACTCGCGATGGGCTTCGCGGCGGCGGAGGACCTTTCGACCGCACTGGTGGCGGCGCCGGAGGGCGGTGGTGCGACGAGGGCGTGGGAGCTGCGTCAGCGGGCGCGCTTTCGCCGCTACGAGCTCACCGCGCGGGCGCTGCTTGCCCTGGTCAGACGTCCTGCGGTGAGGCGACGCGTGATGGGGTGGATGGGGCATCGGGGAGACGCCGCGTCCACGCTGCTGGGCTGGACGGTGGGCTGATTGCCTGGCCGCCTGCTCGCGATGGGCGAAGGAAACTTCTACCCTTCGCCCGGGTGAACACCGGGATGACGTCGCGCAGCCTTGTCGTGGGTCTGGGGCTCCTGCTGGTGCTTGCGGGGGGCGCCTGTCGCGGGCCCGTGCTCGTCCAGGTCTGCATCGAATCGGCGGAGTGTGAGGCCGGGCTCGTCTGCCGCGCGGGTCGCTGCGAGGTGGAGGCGCCGGAGCCGGAGCCGGTCGACGCGGGCGAGACGCCTCCAGTGGATGGCGGCACGTGCCCGGTCCTTTGTGCTTCCGGCGTGTGCTGCAGCGAAGGAGAGCGCTGCTCGGACGAGGGACAGTGTGTCGAGCCGGTCCCGGCGTGTCCCGAAGGCCAGACGTGGGAGCCGCTGCTCGAGACGTGCGTGGGGCCGGTGACCACGCGGGCGTGCCTGCGGGAGCAAGCGGAGCGGTTCGAAGCGGAGGTGCTCTGGCACCACCAGCCCGACGACTCGTTCGATCAGTCGCTGTCGTCGCCGCTGGTGATCGACGTGAACGGCGATCGGGTGCCCGACGTGATCGCGATCTTCTTCGGTCCGCTGGGAGCCCTCGGGCCGGGGACATTGCGCGCGCTGGACGGGCTGGATGGACGCGAGCTCTGGAGGACGCCGCCGAGCGACCTCGAGTCCCCCTTGCCGGTGTCGAATGCCGCGGTGGCGCGGTTGCTGGACGATGGGCCGCTGGTCGTGATGGCGGTGCTGCGAGACGGCCGCCTGGGTGCCTTCGACGCGGCGACGGGGGAGCGGCTCTGGACCTCGCGGGACTCCGACGGCAACCCGGTGGAGTGCCCTGTGTCCGGCGGCGCGGTGACGGTGGCGGATCTGGATGGGAACGGGTTCCCGGAGATCGTCTGCGGGTTCACGGTGCTGGACTGGAACGGCGTCCGGAAGTGGAGCCGCGGAGGGGCGCCCACCGACGGGATGGGGCACATCGTGGCGGTCGCGGACCTGGACGGAGATGGGCTGCTCGAGGTGACCGACGGCCGGCTCGCGTTCCGGCACGACGGGAACCTCCTCTGGTCGAGCGGAGTCACCGCCTCGGCCCGCGTGGTGGTGGCGGACATGGTGGTGGACCCTTCGGAGCCCGAGGACGCCCGCATCCCCGAGGTGGTGATGGTGAGCGACGGGCAGCTTCACCTGCTGGATGCCTCCAGCGGCGTGCCCCGGATCCTGCCGTTCAATCTGCCGAAGCAGTACGAGAGCTTCTGCTGGTCGATGCGGGATCACCTCGGCCTGACCGGCGGAGCGCCCGCGCTGGCGGACCTCGATGGAGATGGCCGGCCGGAGGTGGTGGTGGGCTCGGGCGAGTGCCTCTCTGCCATCCGGCTGATGGAGGTGGACGACACGATCTTCTGGTCGATCCTGTGGTCGGTGCCGGCGGTGGACGAGTCGTCCGGTGCGACCTCCGCCAGCCTGTTCGACTTCGACGGGGACGGGCGCGCCGACGTGGTCTACGCGGACGAGACGCGCCTGCACCTGCTCCACGGGACCTCGGGAAAGCCCATGGTTCCGCCGCAGCCGCACTGCTCGGGGACGGGCTACGAGCTCGCCGCCATCGCCGACGTGGACGGAGACGGCAGCGCGAACGTGGTGGTGGCGGCGAACACGAATGCCGGCGGGCTGCTCGGGTGCGCCGCCGAGGTCCGGCCGGGGATCACCGTCTACCGCGAGCGCCTGGGACGCTTCGCCAATGCACGACCGGTCTGGAACCAGCACGGCCATCGCCCCGCGTGGGTCGGAGACGGGGACGACGCGTTGTTGGGGAAGGTGCTGCCGGAGGGCTCGCAGCCGTGGAGCGGGCAGGGCAACAGCGCGCGCCTGAACACGCATGGTGCGATGCCGGCGCTGGGCGCGGCGAACCTCGCGATCAGCCACGTGGTGGCGCCGGCGGGGACGTGTCCACAGCGGGTCATCCACGCACGGATCGTCAACGAAGGGCAGGCTCCCGCGCGCGCAGGCGTGAAGGTCGAGGCGTGGTGGCACGAGGCGGTGCTGGGCAGCGCGACCCTCTCGCGGCCGCTGCGCCCCGGCGAGGCGCGTGTGGTGACGGTGCCGTTGGTGACCGACGCCGGCGCGGCGGAGCGCATCTATCCGGAGGTCCGCGTGCGCCCGCATCCGGACGCAGCGGAGTGCAACGCGAACGACAACGTCCAGGCGGTGCTCGTGGAGGCCTGCCCGGGCTGACGCCTCATCTCCGGACGAGGCTCAGGCGCCGCCGCCGGCGAACTTCTCCATGCGCCGGTTCATCTCCTCCGGCGAGAGGTCCTCCTTGTGGGTGGCGATCGTCCAGAGGTGCCCGAACGGATCGCGGAAGTTGCCGCTGCGGTCGCCGTAGAACTGGTCCTCGACGGGCCGCAGCACCTCCAGGCCGGCGTCCACCGCCCGCTTCGTCACCGCGTCCACGTCGTCCACGTAATACATGAGGCTCACCGAGCTGCCCCCGAGCGACTTCGGCCCGCGGTAGCCCTGCTCCGGCGCTTCGTCCGCGATCATGATCGTCGTGCCCCCGAGCTTGAACTCGGCGTGCGCGATCTTCCCGCCGGGCATCGGCATCCGGTACTGCTCCTTCGCGCCGAACGCGCGCGTGTAGAACTCGAGCGCGGCGGCGGCGTCATGCACGACGAGGTAGGGGGTGACGGCGGCGTATCCTTCGGGGATCGGCTTCGTGGCCATGTGCGCGGCTTCCTCGTGAGGGGTTGGGGGCACGAGATTCCGGCATCTGTGGGGCCTCAATCCAGAGCGTGCGGAACGCCCGCTACCGCGGGACGAGGTGCGGCTCCTCGAGAAGCACGAGCGTCAACACCAGGCGCCGCCCGGGTGCCTCCAGTGCATAGGCCGCCTGCCATTCGCGCTCCGGCGGGAAGAGCCACATGTCGCTGACGAACCCGGTGGAGGAGGGGTACCAGGGCACGAGGGTCTTGTCCTCCAGAGCGTCGAATGCCGCGCAGGCGTCTGCCTCACAGCCGGTGAACGTCGAGCCCTCGGGCAGGCGCCAGAGCGTCCCCATCACCGAGAGCGGGACCCGGAAGGTGCGCTGAAGGACCTGCGTGCGCCAATGGCCATCGCGTGTGGCGGGCGTGCAGGTTCGATGGTCGTCCGCAACGATGCAGGCGACCAGCAGGGGCAGCTCGGAGGCGTCGTCCACCGTGGCGTGCTCGATCGTCATCACGAACTCGCTCTGTGCGGTGAGCGAGGTGAAGCAGTAGCCGCCCGCGCTGCATGTCTGGCCTTCGGGACAGACGCCGGTGGCATCACAGTGGGCGCGGCAGAACCCGTCCGTCCGCCACGCATCGGCGAAGCACTGCAGCCCCTTCACGCAGCTCCGCCCCAGGCACGACTCGCCGAGCAGCGCCTCACAACGCCCGCTCGAGCAGCCGGCGCCCTCCGCGCACCGCACGCACGCGCGCGCCGAAGCACCGCACGCCTCCCCGGACAGCTCCTCCTCCGGAACGCAGGTGGTGCCATCGCAGCAGCCGGAGCAGTTGCTCGGGTTGCACTGCGCGCAGTCGTCGCACGA
>CAZCWA010000423.1:0-4880 GCA_964502265.1 uncultured Myxococcaceae bacterium
CCTCCTGCAGGTGCGCCGAATCCGGGAGGAGCAGGCCGCACAGGTCGCGCGTGCCCGGCGTGCAGAAGACGGGGCCGCGGAAGCCGTCGCGCACGAGCCTCGGCAGGCCGCCGGAGTGATCGATGTGCGCGTGCGTGAGCACCACCGCGTCGATGCGCTTCGGCGGGATGGGCCAGTCCGCCCAGTTGCGCTGGCGCCACTCCTTGCGGCCCTGGAAGAGCCCGCAGTCGATGAGCACGCGCTTGCCTTCGTGCTCGAGGAGGAACCGTGAGCCGGTGACGGTGCCGGCAGCGCCGAGGAACTGGAGGGTGGCCATGCGCGGACTCTACAGCGGCTGCCCCCGCGCGTTTAGCGGGCGCGCCGGGTGCGCTGCGAGTTGCCGTGCCCGTTCGTCCAGCCGCTCTGCGCCTCGCGGCGGCCCGGGAGCGGATAGCCCACGAGGCGGGGCGGTCCGCTGGACGCGTCCTCGCCCAGCACCAGCCACTCTCCGGTGAGGACGGGGTCGAGAGCCGTCCTGCGGCTGTGCGGGAGGGGGCAGCGCAGGATCTCCCGGCCGTCGGCGTCGAACTCGACCAGCTCGTGGGAGTAGTTCCGCCGCGCGATGGTGAGGACCGTGCCCGAGGTCGTGAGCAGCGGCTGGGAGAACGCGTTCGCCGGGTCCGAGTATCCCCGGACCGCGCCGGTCGCCACGTCGATGGCGAAGAGACGCCGGGCGCGCTCCGGCGTCTCGCGCTCGACCGCGTCGAGGAAGAGCGTCTGCCCGTCCGTCACCGACGAGAAGAAGTTGAAGCTGTGCCACCCGTCCGACCAGCGCGCCTGAAGCGGTAGGCTCCACCACTGCCGGCCGCTTCCGTAGAGGCCGGTCTCGAAGCCATAGACGGCAACGTTTCCCGACGCTGCGGACATGGGCCTCGAGAAGCCCACCACGGGGAGGCTCCACAGCACGTGACCCGTATGGGGGTCCAACTCGCCCACGCGCGGACGGTTGTGGTCGCCGGTGAGGACGAAGATCCGCCCCTGCTCGTCGATCGCCGGAGAGCCCACCCCCTCCGCCAGCTCGTTCAGGAAGAGGACCTTGCCTGTGTCGTGACGCAGGCGGAGGAGCCACAGCACGCCGCGCGGGCTCGTCTCCCCCGGCGGTCTCCCCACGCCGCCGAAGGCCACCCACACCGAGTCCGGGCCTGCGGAGGCCATCCAGCCCACGTGCAGCTCTTCCGGAGCCTCCCCGCCCGCCGCCACGAAGGCGCCGAGCGCGGACCGCAAAGGCAGCGTCCACAGGTCCGCGCCCGTCGCGGGTGAGACCGCCCGGATCTCCCCCTCACCAGCGAAGAGCAGCGCGCTCCCCTGAATCATGAAGCCGGTGCCGCCGATGTCGGGGCGGGAGAAGAGCGGTTGCCCGGTGGCGGTGAGGGCGTGAAGGCCGGTCCGGAGGTACTCCGGCACCACGAACACGGTCCCGCTCGCGTCGGCGAGCAGCAAGCGCGCGTCCTCCAGGAGGTCCGGCTCCCCGTACCAGGCCGGCCGCAGCGAGGGCTCCGGCCTTTCGCAGACGCCGTTCCGGCACACGCCGCGGGGCTGGCAGATCGATTCTTCTCCGCAGGACGCGCCCTCGGGCACCGCGCGCACGACACACGCGCCCGAGATGCACACGTGGGCCTGCTGGCAGTCTGCGGGGCCGCACGCAGTGCCGTCCTGAGCGTCGACGATGCCGCAGCCGCTCTCGCGATCGCAGACGGGGACGAGGCACGGACTCTCGGGGGAAGGACAGACCTCGATCGTCTCCAGGTTCGTGCAGCCCCCTTGCGGATCGCAGGCGTCGAGCGTGCACGGGTTGCCGTCGTCACAGGTGCGCGGCGCACCGGTGCAGCGCCCGTCCCGGCACACGGCGTCCTCCTCGAGGCAGGCGAGCGAACAAGAGGCGCCGTCTGGCCTATCCCTGCACGGATCCGCCGAAATGCCCGTTCCTTTCAAGACGACCACCTGTTGCAGCTCTCCCGTCCACACCTCGAGGGTTGCCTCGGCGGCGCCCGTCAGCTCCGGCCGGAAGGTGATCCGCACCCGCTCCGTTCCGCCGCCTGGCACCGTGAGCTCCCGGGGCTCGATTGCGAAGACGGCCGATGCCAACGCGAGGCGTACCCGGAGCAGGGCTCGGCCATCGTTGTGCACCTCGAGCACCCGAACCTCCTCGCGGCCCAGCCCGGTCTCGCCGAAGTCGATCGATCGTTCGGACAGCCGCAGCGAAGCCTCCGCCGGGCGCAGCAAGGTGGCGTCGCAGGCGAGCAGCGAAGTGAAGAGCACCGCCAGGCCGAAGAAGACGGGGCGCGTCGAGCTGATCGAAGGGGGGCGCACCGGCGCAATCGGGCCCGGAGGCAGCGTGTGGCGCAACCCCATCGTGGGCGGGGCGTCCCACGATGGACAGCAAGTGCCGTGAGGACGCCGGCTACGGCAGACAGCCCACGGTGTAGCCCACCGACAGCGTGTCGCCCGGCCCCGGGGTCACCTGGGCGTTGAACACGATCGCGTTGGACACCGCGTCGTAGGACCAGTTGGCCTGCCCGCCCGAGCTGGGCGGGACGTTGACGCCGTTCATCGTCACCGTGATCCCCTGGGTCACGTCCGGCACCGAGTTGAGGTGGAAGACGGTGCGGAAGCCGAACGCGGTCTGCCCGAGGCTCTGCAGCGTGGCGGACCAGTTGTTGGTGCAGATCTCGTCCCGGATGCCGTTGGTCTGCGCCACCACGGTCGCGTACGAGCCATCGTCCGGGGCACCGTCGTCGTAGCCCGGGCAGCCCGAGGGCGGCGTGCTGGCGAACCCGGCGATCGCATTGAAGGTGAACATGTGCGCGCGGTGGTGGCCCTTCACGTTGAGGAACGAGTTCAGGTAGAAGCTCGCCGGCCTGCCGCTCTGATCCGGCGCGTCGGTCACCACCACGATCGCCAGGTTCGCGTCCGGCCGCACGAAGCCCGCGTTGTCCGAGGTGATGAGCGGCGGCGTCACCGCAGCCAGGGACGGCGCAAGCCCGGTCTCGTACCCGCTGCCGTCGGTGCCCACACGCACCTTCTGCTGGAAGAGCGCCTGCACGTTGGGCGTGGCGGGGGTGAGGATCTTCGGGTTGTTCGCGTCGCCGATGAGCCGGCCCTTCTCGCCCTCGGGGAACCCGGGGATGCCCGGGAAGGGCGAGGGGAACGCGTCGTCCATGTCGGTGGTGGTGACGCCGATCTGCCAGTCCACGTTCGCCGCCACCGCGTACTGGATGAAGGAGGAGAAGTTGTTGGCGAGGCTGTTCTGGTACACGTCCATCGAGCACGAGCTGTCGATGGTGAAGAGCACGTCCGCCTTCGGCTGGAAGTCCTGCACGAAGGTGTCGGTGTTCTGGCCGTTCGCGTCGCCGGAGCCGCCCAGCGTCACCAGGTAGGTCACCGTGGTCCCGCCCTGCACCACGTTCACCGCGATCACCCCCGAGTCCGCCCCGAGGTCGATCGGCTTGTAGCGCGCCTGGAAGCTCACCGGATTCGATCCCGGCGCGATGTTCAGGCCGCCGCTGGGGATGGAGGGCGTCTGGGAGAGGAAGAACTCGGGGCAGGCCTGGTTGCCCGGGCAGTTGGGGCCGCCCGGTCCCTGGCCTGCGGCGACCTGCATGCGGATGCTCTGCAGCGACACCGCCTGGGTGCAGACGTTGTAGATGCTGAACGTGCGGGCGGGCGCATGGCAGCCGGGCCTCGCGGCGCCGAACTCCTCGTGGGCGGGCGCGATGGTCAGGCAGGTGGGGCCCACGTTGGTGACCAGCGGCACCGTCCCCGACGGCAGCGTGGGCGAGGACGCGAAGTAGCGCAGGTTGCCGGTGAGGTTCACCACCGCGTTGGGCACCTGTCCCTGCGGCGCCACGCGCACCAGCGCCTGGAACGACTGCCCCGGCCCCAGCTCGCGCGAGTCCACCGGACCGTTGGGCATCGAGTACGCGGAGTCCGTGCCCGGCGCGAGGTCCACGCCGCTGATGAGGCACACCTCACCGGGCAGGGTGCCGATGTTGGTGAAGGTGACCGGCACCTCCTTGGTCGTCCCCGGCGTCACCAGCCCGAAGCTCACCTGCTGCGGGCTCACCGTGTACTTGCAGGGCGGGACCTCCTCCACGCTCGCCGTCACCCGCAGCCGGTACTCCGGCGTGTCCGGATCGTTGGAGTAGATGAGCAGCTCCGCCTCCTTCAGCCCGAGCGACTGCGGCGAGAGCGTCAGCGTGAGGTCGATCGCGTTCTGGCCCGCGGCCGCCACGATGCCGTTCGCTGCGTTGTAGGTGGGCGGGATGCCGATGGAGAATTCGCTCTGCTGCGTGTTCGCGTTGAGCGGTACCAGCGCCATGTACGGGACCTGGCCGGGCACGCCGTCGGGGCTCAGGCGCCCGAGCTTGAGGTTGCCGTCCGGATCGCCGTTCGGTGGCGTGGCGCCCACGTTCATCACGGTGATCTTCCGCGTCACCGCGTAGGGCGGGTTCGAGCCGGGGAAGTACGCGGTCCGCCCGAAGTTCAGCGCGCCCGACGGCATCACCCGGATGTCCGGCCCGCCGCCGAAGCAGGTGAGCGCGATCTGGCCCATCGGTGTGCGCACGATCGGCGTGCGGAAGCGCAGCGTGCCGCTCCGTGGCCCGAGCTGCGACGGCTTGCACACGACCTTCATCTCGCGCGAGCTGTTCGCGGGCACGATGAACCTGCCCGGCGCATCCCCATCCTCCACCCGGTAACCGAAGTCCGCCGGCGAGGTGGTGGCGACCTCGTAGAGCTCCACGTCCGAGCCGCCGTGGTTGGTGAAGGTGACGACCTTGATCGCCTCGGTGGAGGGCGCGATGTAGCCGAAGTTCAGCGAAGACGGCGTCCACTCGAGCACG
>CAZCWA010000424.1:0-4878 GCA_964502265.1 uncultured Myxococcaceae bacterium
GCTCCACGAACTGCCGGATCGCGCCGTAGTAGTTGCCGAGGTGCAGCTTTCCCGAAGACTGGATGCCGGAGACGGTGCGCATGGGTGCCGGAACTTCTCCCGGGTTGGCACACGCGGCAAGTCTCTGGATGCCCCGGTGTAATCGTCCACCAGTGGGCGAAGATCCGTAGAATTTTCAGGCGCTTGCGTTCCCATGTGGCGATCCAGCGGACCGGGTCGCCGTCAACGTCCCATGTCCGGACCCACCGCCACCCAGGGAGCCTCCACCTTGACCGCGCGCACGACCCAACCGGTTGGAACGAACGAGGCTTCCTCTCCGGCGCGTTCGAAGGAGGTCCGTTCCCACGCCGACCTCGCGCACCATCCGCTGCCGTTGCTGATGCCGGCGTTGCTCGCGCGGTCGCCCGCGACCTTCTCCCTGCGGCTCGAGCGCGGCGCCACCGTGCGCACCTTCCGCGTCGTGGAGGGCGTGGTGGTGGCCAGCGCGTCGACGGATCCGCGGGAGCACCTCGGGCAGGTGATGGCCACGCTGGGGATGGTGGACGTGACCCTCGCCGCAAGTGCATTCGGCAGGGCCCGGGAGGAAGGGATCCCGCTGGGCGCGCTGCTGCTGCGCGAGCGAACGGTGGAAGCGGAGCGGCTTCACGAGGCGCTCTCCCACAAGGCGCGTGAGGCGCTCTTCGACTGCTACGGCTGGACCTGCGGCGAGCTCGAGGTGCTGCCCACCGAAGAGCCCGGGCCTCCGCGGGCGGGCGTGGCGGTGCGGCTGGCGCTGGAGTCGCTTCACAAGGAGGGCCTCGGCCGCCTGCGCGAGTGGAAGAGCTTCCGCGAGCACTTCCCCGAGAACGACGCTTCGTTCCGCGCGCACCGTCACGTGGCGGCGGAGTGGCGCAGCCTCGAGGAGGACCGCCTGGTGGAGCTGGCGGAGGGCGGGGCCTCTTTGGGGGAGCTGCTCGCCTCGGGACGGGAGGGGCCGCTGGTGTCCGCACGCAGGCTCCTGCGGCTCTACCGTCAGGGCGTCCTCACCCCGCGCGCGGCGAAGGGCCCCCGGGTGGGCGAGGCGGTGGATCTCGCGCGGCTGGTGGCGCTGGTGCGGATGCTGATCGCCGAGGGCCGCTACGACAGCGCGGCGGCGGTGGCGGCCCAGGCGGTGGAGCGCGCCGTCCTGCCCGAGGCGTGCGCCCTCTATCGGGAGGCGGAGGCGTTCCTGCGGCGTTCGGTGGCCGCGGAACTGGAGGCGCAAGAAGGTGCCCTCTCGGTGCGTCCGCTGCCGACGCCGCTGCCCCCATCTCTCACCGCCGCCGACCTCCACCTCCATGGGCTGCTCCGAAGGAGCGACGGGCTGCGGGGGGTGTTGGAGAAGTCGGCGATGGACGAGCTGGGGATGTGGCGTGCGCTGCGGCGACTGCAAGCAGCCGGGCTCATCACCGGGGCCGGCCCGGCCCGCCCCTGAAGATTTCTGCCGGAAGTGTCGAAGAGCCGGGTGTCCGGAGCCTCCCACCGTGCCTGCCGACCTGTCCCAAGCCTCCTGCACTCCCTCCCCCTTGTCGGCCGACGGTCTCCCGCATCGATCCGCCGATGCGGTACGCCGGCACAAGTCCTGGAGGTACATCACCGTGGCGGCGCTCTGCGCGGCGATAAGCCCGGTGGTGCTCCTTCTGCAGCCGGAAGACGCGCGGGCGCTCGCGCCCCTGCTCGCCTTCGGCTTCGGAATGATGCTCGTCCTCGGCCTGCTCGTCCGGTTCACGCGGCTGTCGCTCCCCTTCTTCAGTGCCGCGCTGGTGGTGGTGACCCTCGCCATGTTCACCCTGTCGGTCGGGCTTCTGGGCAACCAGGTGAACCCGCCGTTCGTGTTCGTCGTCTTCCTTCCCCTGCTCGCGGTGGCGGTGGGCGCGCCGGACGACCGGCTGTCGATCGGCTTCGCGATCGGCGGGAGCGCCGTGGCGCAGGTGTGGCTCTACGCGACCATGGGGCTGGACGGGCGCGAGGTGTTCGAGTGGACCCTGGCAGGACTGACCGCGAGCTGCGTGGCCATCCTCGCCACGCGGCAGAACCGGCGCCTGATCAACGCGCACCGGAGTGCGGACGAGGCGCGGATAGAGACGCTGGAGCGGCTGCGCCAGAGCGAGACCCGGCGCGAGCGGGCCGAGCGGATGGCCGTGGTCGGGCAGCTCGCGGCGGGCGTGGCGCACGAGATCAACAACCCCCTCGCCTTCACCACCTCCAACCTGCGGTACCTCCAGACCGAGCTGGCCGGCCACAGCGCCGACACGGACGAGGTGATCGGCGAGACCCTGATCGGCCTCTCGCGGATCGCCCAGATCGTGCGGGATCTGGGCGCCTTCTCGCGCGGCATGGACGAGGACAACGAGGTCGCGGACGTGGCGCGCGGAATCGAAGAGGCGCTGCGGATGGGGGCGCTGAAGCTGAAGCGCGCGTCCGGCGTGGAGGTGTCGGTGCCACAAGGCCTCCCGAAGGTCCGCTTCAGCGACCGGAAGCTCGTGCAGGTGATGCTGAACCTGCTGGTGAACGCGTCGGACGCGGTGGCGCAGAGCGGGCGGCCAGGGAGGGTGCGGGTCCGGGCGGAGGCGATGCCGGAGGATGGGGATGAACGAGGGGTCCGCGTGATCGTCGAGGACGACGGCCCCGGCATTCCGGCCGACGTCCTGCCGCGCATCTTCGACCCGTTCTTCACCACCAAGCCGGTGGGCCAGGGGACGGGCCTCGGGCTCTCCCTGAGCCACGAGTACTCGCGGCAGCATGGCGGCCGGCTGAGCGCCGAGAACCGCGACGAGGGCGGAGCGCGGCTCGTGCTGGAGCTGCTCCCCGCCGCAACGGACGCTGCGACGAACGGCGCACCGGACGCTGCAACGGAAACTGCACCGGACGCGGGCGAGCAGGCCCCGCGTGCGTGACGGGGACGGGCGCTACGCGGCCTCCGCACCGGGAGCGAAGCGCGGCATCAGCGCGTGGTTCTCGAGGTGGACGTGCCGGAGCAGGTCGCCTTCGAGCGCCTCGAGCTCGCGGAACAGCGTGGCGTAGCTGGTGCACGCGTCCACCGGGACGGTGTAGTCGCCGGTGAGCTGCCGCACGTGGTCGAGCATGCCGGCCACCTCGAGGTGGTCCACGTGCATCGCGGAGAGCTCCTCACTGATGACCGGATCGCCGGGGCGGTTGGCGACGAGCGCGGGGAAGAGCACCTCCTCCTCGCGGTCGAGGTGCGGCACCAGCGCGTCGTTCAGCGTCTGCACCGCCTCGCGCAGCTCGAGCAGCTCCAGGTGGCGCGCGCCGTGGACGCGGGCGACCTTGGTGGAGATGGCCACCAGGAACGGCAGCGCGTCCCGCAGGTAGGCGTGGTGCGAGTCGACGATGTGCTCGGTGAGCGCCTTGGTGTCGAGCGTCCTCGGATCGAAATCCGACTCCTCGTCGCGCGCGGCGATGGCGGCCTCGAGCTCGCGGGTGACCACGGAGGGATCCGCGCCCCGCTCTGCACAGGCATCGGTGAACAGCATGTGCCCGCGGCAGCAGTAGTCGATCCGGTGCTTCTGGAACACGGCGGCCGCCGCCGAGTGGTCGAGGACGATCTGCGCGACGGTGGTCTGGACGTTGAGCATGGTGCTTCTCCTTGTGCAGGGTCCCATTGCACCCGCGGTGCCACCCCCGGAACGCCCGTTCGAGCCGAATCCCGAGGCCGGCCGGTTCCAGATTGGAACGCCTGGAACGGCAGAGGGAACCGGGGCGCCTACGGGCGGACGAGCGCCAAAAGCCCGCCTGCGTCGTAGGGCGGGGGGACGAACCGCACGCCCGGCTCGCGGCGGAACCAGGTCCACTGCCGCTTGGCGTAGTGACGGGTCTGCTTCGCAGCGTCGGCGATCGCCTCCTCGCGCGAGAGCCTCCCCTCCAGCAGCGCGAGCGCCTGCACGTAGCCCACGCTCCCCATGGGCGCGGCATCCCGATGGCCCCGCTCCACCAGCGAGCGGACCTCCTCCACCAGCCCCTGCTCGTCGAACATCGCCCGGGTGCGCCGATCGATGGCGCGAAAGAGCGCCTCCCGGGGCGGGTCGAGGGCGACGAAGACGTGGTCGTAGCGGTCCTCGGAGAACGCGTGCGCCCGCCGGAAGTCCGAGGCGGTGCGGCCGGTGAGGGCGTGGATCTCCAGCGCGCGGACGATCCGGACCAGATCCGCGGGCTGCACCCGGGCCGCGGTCTCCGGATCGATCGCCGCCAGGCGCGCGTGCAACGCGTGACGGCCCTCGCGCTCGGCCTCCGCCTCGAACCTCGCGCGCAGGTCCCTGTCCGCCGGCGGCGCGGGCACCACCCCGTGCAGCAGGAAGCGCAGATACAGGCCGGTCCCACCCACCACGATCGGCACCCGGCCACGGGAGACGATGCCGTCGATGGCCGCATCGGCCTCGGCGGCGAAGCGCGCGGCGCTGTACTGCTCTTGGGGCTCCGCCACCGAGATCAGGTGGTGCGGCACCCGCGAGAGCTCCTCCCGAGACGGCTTGGCGGTGCCGACGTCGAAGTACCGGTACACCTGCTGCGAGTCCGCGCTGACCAGCTCGCCGCCCACCCGCTCGGCCACCTCCAGCGCGAGCGCGCTCTTCCCGGAGGCGGTGGGCCCGGTGATCACGAGCAGGCGCACGGCCTTCACCGCGACACCACCCCGCCGTCCGCCAGCCCCATCTCGATCAGCCGCTGGGCGAAGGCGAACACCTCGTCCGCGATCCGCGCAGGATCCCCTTCGTGCGCCGCTGCGACCTCGGCTGCGACCTCGGCCAGTGTCCGGGTGCCGTCGAGCAGCGCCCAGATCCGCGCCGCGCTCGCGTTCAGGCCGCGCAGCGTCCGTCCCTCCGGATCGAGCAGCACGTACTCCGC
>CAZCWA010000425.1:0-4873 GCA_964502265.1 uncultured Myxococcaceae bacterium
GGACGTGACCGATGGCCTCCTCCCAGTACGGGACGGCGGCCTCCGGATCGTTGAGCGTCTGCGCGTGGTGACGCGCGAGCTCCACCAACGCCGCGGCCTTCGCCGCCGGGTCCTCGCTCTGTCGCGCCTCCTGCAGCGCCGTGGCCTCGAAACCGCTCCAGTCCTGCTCCTGCTCCTGGACCCCCTTGAGGGCGCGGATGGACGGCAGGTAACCACCGTCGATGGACAGGGCCTGCTCATAGGCAGCGCGCGCCGCCGGCAGGTCCTGAAGCATCGTCTCCTGGATGTGTCCGATGCGGTGGAAGAGCTCGACCGCCTCCGGCGCATTGCCGTGGCTCTCGGCCTCCCGCTGCAGCATCTCGAGCGCATCCGGCCAGTTGCCGCTGCGCTCGTACAGCACGCCCAGCGCGTGGAGCGCGGGACGACAGCCGGGGTCCACCTCCAGCGCGTACTGGAAGGCGCTCGCGGCGCGGTCCACCGCGCGCAGCTCCTGGCTGTAGACCTCACCCATCTCCACATAGATCGCGGCCTGGGCCTCGGGGCCTTCGGCGATCTGCAGGTGGTGTCCCAGGATCTCGACCAGCCCGTCCCAGTTCCCCTGCGCCCGACGCAGCCGCTCCAGGGTCTTCACCGCCTGGGCGTTGTGCGGATCGATGGAGAGGGCCAGCTGGATGCACTGATCGGCGTTCGCCAGATCCGAGAACCGGTCCTCCCAGATGGCGGCGCTGCGGAAGAGCACCGAGGTCTTCACGCGGGAATCGTCGGAGGCCTCCAGCTGCCGCTGGTACACCGAGAGCAGCTCCGAAGGACGGTCCAGCTTCGTGTAGAGACGCTCGAGCGCCTCCAGCGCCTCCGGATGCCCGGGGTCGAACGCGAGCACGACGCCATAGGCTTCCACCGCGGCCTCGTCGTCGGAGAGCTCCCGCTCGTAGACCACGCCGACCTGAAGCTGCAGCATCGCCTGCTGCTCGACCGTCGGGGCAAGGTCCCGCGCACGCAGGAGCCACGCGGCGACCTCCGGCCAGTTCTTCTCCCGTCGGTAGAGCGCGGTGAGGACCTCCACCGTGTGGAGATCCGGCTCGAGCTCGATGGCCCGGATGAGCGTGCTCGCGGCCTCCAGCGAGTCCTCGAGCTGCTCCTCCTGAACCCGCGCAACCTCGCGCAGGATCTCCTTGCGCTCCTCGATGGAACCCGCCGTCTCGAGCTTCTGCTCGAGCGCGATGACGTACTCGTTGGAGCGGCCCCGGCGCTGGAAGATGTGCGCCAGCGCGTCCAGCGCGTGCTGGTTGGTGGGGTCGAACTCCAGGATCTTCCGCAGCGCGGCCTCGGCCTCGTCCGGATCGTCCAGGTGCTGGTCGTGGACCCGCGCGAGCACCGCGTACATCCGCTCGGCGACCGGACCGCGAGGCACCGACTCGGCGACCTCCTCGTAGACCGCCGCCAGCTCCTCGTAGGAGCCGGTCTCCTCGGCCAGCCGCTCGACCTCCTCACGGACGGTGTCGTCCCCCGGCAGCAGCTCCAGGGCGCGGCAGAAGGTCAGGAACGCGGTGTCCTTCTGGTGGAGCTTCTCCTCCTGCACCCGCGCCAGCGCGCGCAGCAGGTCGAGCTTCTCCTCGTCGGTCACCACCTGAGGCACGTAGCGATCCGCAGCCGTCGCCCAGGCGCGCCAGTTAGCCACCGACTCGTAGAGCGCCTGGACCTCTTCGAACGCGCGACGGTGCGCCGGGTCGACCTCGAGGACCTTCTCCAGCGCCCCGGCGGCGACCTCCGACTTGCCCTGCTCCTTCCAGAGTTCGGCGATCGAGAACCAGACCTCGATGGCCTCTTCCTGGTGACCGTCCGCCAGGTGGACCTGCGCGGTCAGCTCGTGGGCGCGCACCGCATCGTTGTGCGCCCGAAGCGCGCTGAAGAGGGTGCTCAGCCGCGCCAGATCCTCGATGGCGTGCGGCTCGATCTCCATCGCCCGACGGGCCGCATCCAGCGACTCCTCGCGACGCGAGAGCTCCGAGAGCACCTCTGCCAGCCGCAGCCGGAGCGCCTTGACCTGCTCGGGCCGCTCCTGCACCGGGATGAGGCGCCGCAGCGTCGTCGCCAGCTCCTCGTGACGGCCCAGCTGCTCGTAGAGCTCACGCAGAGACTCGAGCGCCTGGCGGTTGCGCGGGTCGCGCTCCAGCGCCGTGCGGAAGTACGGCAGGGCCTCTTCGTGACGACCCAACAGGCTCGAGAGCACCCGTCCCAACCGCTCGTTGAGCCGGACGACCTCGCGGGGATCCACCGTCGATGCGAGTCGGCCGACCAGCAGCTCCCGCAGGCCCTCATGGTCTCCGGTCCGCTCGAGCAGCTCCTCCAGGGCGACGAAGGCCTGCTCGTTGCGGGGGTTCTTCTCCAAGAGCTCGCGGTAGAGCTGGATGGACGCCTCGGCGTCCCCGAGCCCTTCGGAGGCGACCTTGGCGCGCTTGCTCATCACGCGCTCGCGCTCCGGGCCCTGAACCAGCGCCTGCTGCGCCTCCAGATTGGCTGCGAGCTTCTCGCTGTTCCCCGCAGCCTCGTAGAGGGGCTCGAGGAGCCGCAGGCTCGGCAGGTGCTCGGGATCGATCTCCAGGATGCGCTCGTAGGCCGAAGCGGCACGCTCGGGCGCCTCCAACCTCGACTCCGCAAGCTGCCCCAGCCGGAAGAGCAGGCCGAGCCGATCCGCCGGCGCCTCGGCCGCATCGGCCGCGGCTTCGAGGATCTGCGCGAGTTCCACCGGTGCATCCAGCGCCGTATAGAGGCGGTCGAGTGCGGGAAGCGCGCGCACCCCGGCCCTGGCAGAAAGCGAACGCGCCTTCTCCAGGTGGTTCACCGCGCGGTCCGCGTCGTCCAGCCGCGTCTCCAGCAGGCGCGCCAGCTCCAGCTCGACCTCCGCGGCCTCCTCGGAATCCGCGATGCGGGGCAGCGCCTCCTCGAGCGCCCCGACCAGCTCGTCCCAGGACTCCGCGCCCTCGGCCGCTGCGACGACCTTCACGCGCAGGGAGCCGTCGTTCGGATCCTCCTTGTACGCGCGCCAGTAGGAGAGGAAGGCCAGCTCCGGCTCTCCCTGCGCCTCACGCAGCTCGGCGAGCTCCATCAGCAGCGCCTTGCGCTCGGTCGGATCCGGGGACACGGCCACGCGCGCATCCAGCCCGCGGGTCAGCCGCTGGGGATCCCCCCCCCGGCGCAGCGCATCGAGGTGCAGCTGCACCGCCGTGAGGTTCTGCGGCTCACGGGAGAGGATGCCCTCCAGTCGCGCCAGGGCGCCGGCGTGGCTGGCGTCCCGGTTGAGGGTCTCCTCGTAGCACTCGAGCGCGCCGGTCTTGTCACCCAGCCGGGTCTCGCGCACCTCGCCCAGTCGGTAGTGCAGCTCGACGAGCTCCTCCTCCTGAGCCAGTTCAATCCGGCGGGCCAGCACGTCGGCCAGCTCAGGCCAGCGCTCGAGACGCGTGCAGAGCGCATCCAGGCGCACGAGGGCCGCGGGCGCGTCCGGCTTGACCTCGAGCGCCCGTCGCAGGCTGGCGAGCGCTGCGGTCGGGTCCTGCAGCTGCTCCTCCTGGAGGGCCGCGAGCTGCACCAGCACCGAAGCCCGGAGATCGGGGTCCTCGGACATCGCGGCCTGACGACGCAGCACGTCCGCGAGCTCGGCGGTCTTGCCCTGCTCACGCAGGAGGGTCGCCATGGCGGTGAGCGCCTCGTCATCCGATGCTCGGACGGCGAGGAGCTGGCGCCAGGTCTCGCTGGCCGCCTCGGCGTCGCCATCCTGGGCCTGCAGACGCGCAAGCGCGCGCAGCAGGGCGATGCGGGTGGTCTCGTCGACCGCCTTCGGGGCGACCTCTTCGAGCTCCGAGATGAGCTCCTCTTCGGCCTCGGCAGGACCGACCAGGCGCAGGCACAGCTCGAGGTTCTCGAGCGCATCCGGCTGCTCCCGGAGCGCACGGGTGGCGGCGACGAAGCCCATCTCCGGGTTGTCCATCACCTCGCTGTACGCCTCGGCGATGCGCCGGAGCAGCTCCGCGCGCTGGGGCGCAGAAGGCTCCGCCGACACCTGGGACTCCAGCATCTGCACGAGCTTGAGGTGCTCGCCGCCGGAGGCGAAGACCGGCTCCAGGGCGCTCGCCGCCGCACCACGCAGGGGGTGCTCGGAACGCGCCAACTCCTCGAGCGCGCCCACCGCGCCCGGATGCCCCGGACGCCGCGCGAGCACCTTGCCGTAGAGCTCGAGGGCCGCGCTGCCCTCGTCCAGGCGGTTGAGCTTGAGGCGGCCCAACCGGACCATCAGGTCGCTGACCTCCTCGGAGGCACCGCGCGACTCGGCGAGCTGGATCTCCCGCTCGAGGAGCACCGCCAGATCGGCGTGACGCTCGGTCTCCGAGTAGAGGCGGCTGAGCAGCTTGATCGCCGCGCCGTCCTCGGGGCTACGCTCGAGCACGCCCTGTCCCGCGGAGATCGCGAGGGCCTTGTCGGAGAGGGTCTCCTCGGCGAGCCGCGCGAGCTCGTAGAGCAGCTGCACCTGACGGTCGACCGACGGCTCCGCGGCCACCCGGCGCTGCAGCACGCCCGCCAGCTCGCGGAAGGCGTGGGCGCGACGGTGGACGTGGCCCAGGCTCTCGAGCACCGCCAGATCCTCCGGCGCACGGCGGCTCACCTCTTCAAGCGCGCGCGCCGCGTCGTCGAGGCGGTTGAGCCGCTCGGCATAGGTGAAGGCCAGGCGGCGCCAGAGGTTCTCGGCGACCTGACCGGAGACGCCCCGCTCGAGCACGTCCTCGTAAGCTCCGACCACCTCCTCGAAGCTGCCGGTGTCGGCGGCGAGCCGCTCGAGCTCCTCGTGCGTCCGCTCCTCCTCGTAGAAGGCGTTGAACGC
>CAZCWA010000426.1:0-4873 GCA_964502265.1 uncultured Myxococcaceae bacterium
CCCGTCGGCCACGGGGCGGTGAACCAGCCGGTGCCCCTGGGCGTCATGGCCCGGCTCGAGGCGGGAGAGGCCACGTTGCACTTCCTCGAGCCCCTGGTGGAGGGATGAGCACCGGGGCCCATCCGCTGCAGACGCTCCTCGAGGCTGGTGTCCGCGAGGGCAGCTTCCCTGCGGCTCAGGCCACGGTGCTGCACCGGGGGCGATTGCTCTTCGAGGGCTCCTCCGGAGACGCCACGGACGAGACCGTCTTCGATCTGGCCTCGGTCACCAAGGTCGCCACTACCGCGATCTTTCTGGCGCTCCGGGAGCGGGGGACGCTCGGTCCGGAGACATCCCTCGGCGCACTGCTGCCCACTGCCGTGGCACCGCACCTCACCCTCGAGGATCTCCTCTTCCATCGCAGCGGCCTCCCCGCATGGCGTCCCTTCTTTGCGCACCCCGAAGCCATGCCGGCGGTCCTTGCTTCCGGCCGGTCTCCCGACGCCTTCGATCGATCACGAGGGGCCGTCATCGACGCCGCCCTGGCGACCGCTCCTGCGGCACCGGTCGGCGCACGGGCCGTCTACAGCGACGTGGGCTTCATCCTCCTGGGGGAGGCCTTGTCCCGCGCCGCCGGACTGCCCCTGACGCAGCTCTTCGAAGTGGCCGTGGCGGGACCTCTGAAGCGCGCCCTTGCATACCGGCCTCTTGGGCTGCCATCCGGCACGCAGCCGGCCCTCCAGATTGCCCCCACCGGCACCCAGCGCCCGCGGCCTCCGGCGCCTGGGCAGGAGGGCAGCTTCTCTCTCGAGACGGTTGCGCCTGAAACCGTCGCTGGCGAGGTGGACGACGACAACGCCTGGGCAATGGGCGGGGTCGCAGGACACGCGGGTCTCTTCGGGACCTCGGCGGCGCTCGCGGGCTTCGGGCAGGCGATCCTCGAGGAGCGCGGCGGGGCAGGGCGCCTGGCTTCGCCTGAACTGTGGGCTCCGGCCTTCACCCGCGATCCTCGCACTCCGAACTCCGAGCGTACTCTCGGGTTCGACACGGTGAGCCCGGGTGGCTCTTCGGCGGGTCGGTTCATGTCCTCCGAGGCGGTGGGGCACCTGGGCTTCACGGGGACCTCGCTCTGGATCGATCCGGCGCGCGAGCTCGTGGTCGCGCTGCTCACCAACCGCACGCTGTTGGGACGCGACAACCACGGCATCAAGACCTTCCGTCCCCGCTTCCACGACGCCGTCGCCGCCATCCTGTAGAGGCAGCGGAACCGCTTGGGGCCTTCACGCGCGCCGGTGCACCGCGACGTCATCGTGGCGGCAGGAACGTTGCGTTGCCGGCCGGCATCCTTCAACGTCGGCCCGAGATTGCCCGGCCGCTCGTCGAAGGCGCGTCGGGTCGGCCGTGCTCACCGGAGGGGCGCCGCTGACGGCTGGCGGAGGCCACCGGCTCCTCCCTTCGAAAGCGAGGAACACTTGAGACTTCATCTCTCTGCAGCGCTGGTCACCCTGGCGCTCCTGTTGAGCGCGTGCTCGGACTCTGAGCAGAAGATCGTCCGCGTCGTCGAGCGCAACGCCGCCCGCGTCGACTGCGGTCCTCCGGGGCCGGGCGGGGTCGACTGCCAGATCCAGCGCACCGGCGGCGATACGGCGTTCGAAGTGTGCTGGGACCTGGTCATCACCTGTCAGAACGACGAGGAGATGCGCGGATCCGCCTGCCACGACGTGCCCAAGGGCGCGGCGACCGCCACCGCCAACATGCCGGTCGCGGGCTTCTCCAACCAGAGTGGCTGTGACGTCCCCGCCGCGGGCCGCGTCGACAACCTCAAGATCAACGACAAGGAATGATGATGCGCCTCAAGCCCTTCTCCCATCTCGCGCTCGCCATGGGGATCGCAGGTGCCGGCGTCCTCGCCTCCGGCTGCGAAGCTCCCGCCAGCGCCGCAGTGGTCAAGTGCTCGAGCAGGAACCTCGCCGACGTCGCCGTGAAGCAGGACTGCGCGGTCACGGTGCAGCAGTTCTCCGAGCAGACCTCCGCGGTCATCAAGGTGAACACCAAACGCCGTCAGGCCTTCGTGAAGGGCGACTTCACGGTGCAGCAGGGGACTGTCCGTATCGAGCTGCGCGGTTCCACCGGCACCGACGCCGAGGTCACCGTCACACCCGACTCCCCGGGCTCCTTCGAGACCACCCTGCGCCTCAACCGCAATGACAGCAGCTTCCGCCTCCGCTTCTACCCCGAGGGCGAGGTGTCCGGCCTGAGCGGCAACGTCTTCTACGAGGCGCGCTGACGCAGTCCATGCGCATCCATCTCGGTGCCGCGCGCTCCGGGCCAATCACCGGCGACGACGCACGCATCGGGTTGGATGGGCAGACGTGAAGAGGCCCCGGTCCATCGCTCCTTTCACGGAGCATGGGCGCGGGGCTTCGGCACATCGTCCTCGTGACGCGTAGACGCCTCAGGTGCGCTTCTGGCGCAGGTTCAGCTCGAGCTTCTCTGCCTCGGCGGCGATGGGCGTCCCGGGCGCTTCCCGCTGCACCCGTTGCGCGAGCGCCAGCGCCTCGTCATCGGCGCCCAGGCGCACCTGTGCCAGCGCGAAGTTGTAGACGGGTCGCAGCTCTGCGGGGGGAGCGTGGCGGACCGCGCGCTCGAGCAGCGCACGTCCCTCGCGCCAGTTGGCATCGCCCTGGCTCTGGACCAGCGCGGCGCCGAAGTTCATCAGGACCTTCCAATGCTCGGGCGCGAGCTTCACCGCCTCGCGGTAGGCGGCGTGGGCCTGGGCCTTATCGGACCTCGCGTCGTGGAGATCCCCGAGGTGGAGCCACGCCTCCCAGCGCTTCGGGTTCAGGCGCAACAGCTCCCGGGCCGCCGCCTCGCTGCGATCGAGCTGCTTGGTGAGGAGCGTGAAGGTCGCGAGGTTCTGCCATCCCTGCTCGTAGGTCGGCTGGAGCTCGAGCTGCTGCTCGATGAAGGCCACCGCCCCCGCCACGTCGTCGAGCGCGATCGCGCAGGCCGCAGACTTCTCGAGCAGCCCCGGATGAGGACCCGCGCGCTCGAGCCCCCTGGCGAGGACCGCCTTCGCCTCCGCATGGTCCCGCTGTCCGAAGAGGACATCCGCGAGCGCGCCCCAGGTCGCGGCTGACTTCGGCCCCAGCTCCGTGGCGCGACGCAGGACCTTGATCGCCTCCTGTGCCTGACCGAGCTGCGTGTGCACCTCGCCCAACAGCAGGTGGGCCTCGAGGCTCTTCGCGTTCAGCTCGGTGGCGCGGACCAGGTGGGGGAGGGCACCTTTGAAATCGCCGGCGCCGGCGAGGAACCGGCCATGGTTGAACTGGCTCAAGAACGCGTTGGGCGCCCGCTCTGCTCCTTGCGCGAGCAGCCTGCCTGCGCCTTCGGCGTCCCCCTCGAGCTCGTGGACCAAGCCCAGCAGCGTGTAGCCCTCACCGGCCTCCGGACCCACCGTCACTGCCGCCGCGGCATGCGTCCGGGCCTCCTCGAGTTGCTGGGTGAAGAGGGCCGCGCGTGCGAGCCCAAGGTAGGCCTCGGTGAGCGTGGGGTTACGGCGCACCGCCTGGTCGAGCAGCGTCGCTGCCTGGTCGAGATCTCCTCGGGAGAGGGCGATCCCGGCCCGGTCCAACATGCCGCGGGTCTCGGCGGTGGTGCCCTGTGCCTCCTCGTTCTCGATGAACAGGCGGCGGGCCTCGTCGATGCGTCCCGCCTTCAGCGCGGCGAGACCCTGCTCATACTGCGGCGTCTGGTCCATCGGGGGAGTGTGCCTCAGTCGATGAGACCGCGCCTCACCGCCCGAACCAGCCCCTCACCCTGCTGGCGGCGTCGGAGATGCGGCTCCTGGCGTTGTCCACCGCATTGGTGACGTTGTCGCGCACGTTGTCCACGGCGTTGCCGACGTTCTCGCGCACGGTGTCCACCGCGTTGCCGACGTTCTCACGCACCGTCTCCACGGCGTTGCCGACGTTCTCGCGCGCCGTCACCACGGTGTCGCGGACGGTCCGCACCGCGCCAGGGAGACCGGTGATCACGTTCTTGCCGTGGATGAAGACGTCGCTGATCCCGAGCTTGCCGTCGTCGTTGGCGTCCGCGATGTCGTAGGCCATCTCGCGGATCTCTCCGACATCCACCGTGATGCCGCCGGAAGCACCCGCTCCCACACCCACCGCCGCGCCCAGGTTCACGCGAACGGTGAACTTGCCGTCCTCGTAGCCGATGACCCCGCCGGCGACGGCCTCGGCACCTGCGCTCGCATAGGCGCTGCCATCGAGCTGGATCGGACCGAAGCCGATCGAACCCTCGACCTCCGCCTTCACCACTGCCGAGGCGCCGGCCTCTCCCTCGAGGATCGCCGTCGGAGGATCGCGGGTGATCTGCACGGCGGCCGTGGCGTGGGCCTCGGCCTCGGCGCTCACCGTCGCGGTGCCCTCGGCCGCAAGGGTCAGGTCCACCCCGCCGATCGTGGTGAGCGGTCGCGACTCGACCTGACCACTCACGGACGCCTCTGCCGTCACGCCCACCTGCGCGTTGAACGCCGCGTCCACACCGTTCAGGTTCACCGAGGCGCTTCCATCCGCAGAGGCCTCTGCCTCCGCCTTCGCGCTCGCCTGGTAGGCCGCGGTGCCGTAGGCGCCCTCGACCTCCCCATCACTGTTCGCGTAGGCCCCGGCGGACGCCGCGCGATCGAAGTCCGCGTGCAGGCCGTCGGTCCCGAAGCTGAAGTTCGAGCTGCCCGCGGTTCCATGGGTCACGCCGGCACGCGGACCCTCACCGCCATGCACCAGACCCACATCGCGGGTGTCCCACTCCGCGCCGCTGAACTCTGCGCGCAGGCCCATCTCCGCGAGCTTGTCGCCCCACTCCTGGCCCTTGTTGAGCGCCTTGTTCA
>CAZCWA010000427.1:0-4870 GCA_964502265.1 uncultured Myxococcaceae bacterium
CGACCACGCACGACGAGTTCCGCAAGTTCATCACCCAGGATCCGGCGCTGGAGCGCAGGTTCACGCCGGTGGTGGTGAAGGAGCCCTCGGTGCCGGAGACGGTGGAGATCCTGGGCGGGGTGATCAGCCGCTACGAGTCCCACCACCGCGTCCGCTTCGAGCGCGAGTCGCTGGAGGCCGCCGCCTCGCTGGCCGCGAAGTACGTGTCCGATCGCTTCCTGCCGGACAAGGCGATCTCCATCGTGGACCTCGCCGGCTCGCGCTGCCGCCGGGAGTCGAAGAACGTGGTCACCGCCGACGACGTGGCCCGCATCGTGGCGCGGCTGGCCGGCATTCCCGAGGACCGCCTGCTGCTGGGTGACACCGCGCGGCTGCTCAAGCTCGAGGAGGATCTCGCGCAGCGGGTGATCGGACACGAGGACGCGGTGGCCCGCATCGCGCGGGTGGTGCGGCGCAACTACGCCGGCTTCGCCTCGCGCAGGCCGATGGGTTCGTTCCTCTTCCTCGGCCCCACCGGAGTGGGCAAGACCGAGATGGCGCGCGCGCTGGCGGACGTGCTCTTCGGCTCGAGGGACGCGCTGGTCCGCGTGGACATGAGCGAATTGTCCGAGGCGCACGGGGTGTCGCGGCTGGTGGGGGCGCCCCCCGGCTACGTGGGCTTCGGCGAGGGCGGTCAGCTCACCGAGCCCGTGCGGCGCAAGCCGTCCTCGGTGGTGGTGCTGGACGAGATCGACAAGGCGCACCGCGAGGTGCTGATGCTGCTCCTCCAGGTGCTCGAGGAGGGCCGGCTCACCGACGGCAAGGGCCGGCACATCGACTTCAGCAACACGGTGGTGATCCTCACCTCCAACCTCGGCGCCGAGATGTTCGAGCGCAAGGCGCGGCCGATGGGCTTCGGGGGCCTGAGCGCGGCGGACGAGCTGTCCCAGCAGGCGCGCGCGGAGAACGCGGCGGCGGACGCGGCGCGCAAGTCGCTGCCGCCGGAGCTGTGGAACCGCATCGACGAGCGGCTGGTGTTCCGGCCCCTTCAGCAGACCGAGGTGGCCCGCATCGCCTCGCTGCTGCTGGCGGAGAGCAGCCGCCGGCTGGAGACGGAGAAGGGCATCGCCTACGAGGCCGGCGACGACGTGATCGGCCACCTGCTGCAGTCGGGCGGGTTCGATCCGATGCTGGGCGCCCGTCCCATGCGGCAGACGGTGCAAAGGCTGGTGGAGGCGCCTTTGGCCGAGCGCATCCTCGCCGGCGACTTCCTCACCGGTGACCTCGTGCAGGCGGTGGTGCAGCAGGGGGAGATCGCCTTCCACCGCGGCGAGCGGAGGGCGTAGCAGATGGCACCGCGCGCCTCCCGCCCCCGGCCTGCCGTCGCCACGCCGAGGCGGAGCACGCGGACGCGAGAGACGCCGGAGCGCGAGCCGCTGGTGATCGTCGGCTACGGCCGCGTGGGCGGCGCGCTGGCCCAGGGCCTCTCGCGCAAGGGCTGGCCGGTGACGGTGTTCCCGAGGTCGGGAGAGTCCCTGCGGCGCGCGGCGGCCTCGGGGCTGCGGATCGCGGACGACGTGGCGCTGCGGCAGGCGCGGATGGCCGTGTTCGCGGTGCCGGACGGCGCGGTGGCCGAGGTCTCGGCGAAGCTGCTCGACGACCTGGGCCCGCGGACGGCGCTGGTGCACTGCGCGGGCGCGCTGCCCCTGACCGTGTTCGGCGACGCGCCGGCGGTGCAGAAGCGGATGCGCGGCTCGTTCCACCCGCTGGTGGCGGTGAGCGATCCGGGCGACCCGCTCGAAGGTCACACCGTGGCGCTGAGCGCGACTGGACGCACGCTGCGCGGGCTGTTGCGGAGGATGGCGGAGGACCTCGGGCTGCCGTCGATCGAGGTCCCCGAGGAGGGCCGCGCTGCCTATCACGCGGGCGCGGTGCTGGCGGCAGGCGGCGTGGTCTCGCTGCTCAGCGCGGCGGTGCAGGCCTTCGCCCACGCAGGCGTCCGTCCGGAAGATGCGCTTCGGGCCCTGCTTCCGCTCTCCCGCTCCGCGCTCCGGGGCGTGGACGCGCGTGGGCTCGCAGGTGGCCTCACCGGGCCCATTCGGCGCGGGGACGTGGAGGTGGTCCGGGCCCATCTTCGAGCGCTCCCGGGCGACGTGGGGACCCTCTACCGGCTCCTTTCGAAGCAGGGCCTGACGCTGGCCGAGGACGGGCTGTCGCCCGACCTGCGCGAGGCGCTCCGTCGGACTCTGAAGGGCTGACCTGCGGGCGATTCAGTCCTCGTCGCCTTCATCGCCCGGGTCGTCTTCGACGAGCTCGAACAGCTCGTCGTCGAGGTAATCCTCCATCGTGGTGTGAAAGCCGATCACCTCGCCCGAGTCGTGCCGGCCGACGGCGAAGCACTCCACCTTGAAGGGGCGCTCGGACTTGTCGGTGACGCGGCGGTACACGCGCACCGAGTAGAGCTGGGCGATCATCAGCTCCGACAGCGCGATGAGCCGGCGCGCGTTCTCCAGCGCCTCGGGGGCAGCGTCCTCGTCCCCGTCGGTGACCGGCCCCATGAACTCGCCGATGGGCTTGGCGGTGAGCCAGTCCTCTTCGGCATCCGCGCCGATGAGCTCCGAGAACTGGAAGCTCGTCATCGGCCAGTCGTTCGTGGTGCGCGGCGCGCGCCACAGCGTCATCGCCGCGGGCCCGGACACCCCTGGGAACTGCGTCTTCTCCAACTGCTTCGAGAGCTGCTCCATCAACTCGGCTGGGGACATGGGCGCCGCGTATACCTCGCTCGAAGCGACTTCACCCGCCTGCTCGCGGCTTGTGCGGTTCGTCGGGCTCATCCCCATCCTGGCGGCTGAAACTCGAGAGGGGGCATCCGGTAGGATGACGGGCCATGCTTGTCCTGCTCGCTGCAGCCCTCGTCGCCCATGCACCCGCCCCTCGCCCGTCAGACGCCTCGTCGGTGGACCGGGCTCTGGCGGAGGCGCGCGAGCACCTGCAGGCCGGACGCATCGACGAGGTGCTCTTTGCGCTGCAGGGCGTGAAGCCGGAGGGTGAGCTGAAGGCGCAGACCGCAGCCCTTCTCGCGGAGTCCGGGGCTTACGCGCTGGGCGAGCGCGACGACTTCATGGCGCTGCAACTCGCGCAGATGGCGCTGGGACACGACCCGGCGCAGCCGCGCGCATTGGAGGTCGCGGCGCGCGCAAGCCTTGCCCAGGAGCAGTTCGGCGCGTCGGAGGAGTACGCGGACCGGTGGGTCCAGGCGGCGCCTTCGGACGCGCACGCACGGCTCTTCCGCGCCCAGCTCGCGCACGGTCAGGGCGAGTGGCAGGCGGCGCTGGACGTGCTCTCCGCGGTGAACGCGGGAGCGCTGCCGGCGGGCCAGCGCGGCGAGGTGGAGCGCATCCGCCGCGAGGCCTCCGCCCAGTTGAAGGAGCGGGCGCAGTCGCGCGCCGAGCTCTCGAAGATGGAGGCGGATCTCGAGCGCGCCGCCGAGACCGCGAAGAAGGCCTCGCGGGACAGGTCCGTGACGGCGGAGCGCACCGGCACGCGCGGCGCCTCCGCGCAGAGGGGCAAAGGCGGCGTCATCCTCTACAGCACCTCGTGGTGCGGGTACTGCACCCAGGCGCGCGCGTGGCTCAAGCGGCGGGGCGTGCCGTTCGTGGAGAAGGACGTGGAGCGCGATCCGGCGGCGGCGAAGGAGCTGGCCGGGAAGCGGGCGCGCGCCGGGATCCGGTCGGGCGGCGTGCCGGTGATCGACGTGGGCGGCTCGCTGGTCCTCGGGTTCGACAAGCCGCGGCTCGAGCAGCTCCTCGACTGATCGGACGCTTGCGCGCTTCTGCCTTGCCCAACGCGGGCTTGTCTACATGCGGACTTTTGAATATTCATATCCCTGCATGTTCACCGCTGTCGCCAGACTGGAGCTTGAGCCGGTGAGCCGGCTCTTCCGCGCGCTCGGGGACGAGACGCGCCTGCGCATCGTGGCGCTCCTGTCGCACGGAGAGCTCTGCGTGTGTCACGTCCAGCATGCGCTCGGGCTGACGCAGCCGAACGCGTCGCAGCAGCTCGCGGTGCTGCGGAACGCGGGGATCGTCTCGAGCCGCAGGCAGGGCGGGTGGGTCTACTACCGTCTCTCCGAACAGGCGTCGCCCGATCGCGCGCGGCAGTTGCGGGCGCTGGTCTCCGCCTTTCACAAGCAGGATGCGCTCAAGCGGGACGTCGAGAGACTCATCGCCACGCGCGGCCCCCAATCATGCGCGAAGTGACCGCGCGGAATCAGGCACGACCATGAGCTCCCACGCCGACGCCAGCCGCCCCACCGTGCAGTCGGTCATGAAGAACCTCTCCTTCGTCGATCGCTACCTGCCGTTGTGGATCTTCCTCGCCATGGGGCTGGGAATCGGGCTCGGGCGCGCGTTTCCCGGCCTCGGGGTGACGCTCGACACGGTGAAGCTGGACAACGTCTCGCTCCCCATCGCGGTGGGGTTGCTGTGGATGATGTATCCGGTGTTGGCGAAGGTGCGCTACGGCGAGCTGGGCAGGCTGCGGGCGCGCAAGAAGCTCTTCGCCACCTCGCTCGTCCTCAACTGGATCGCCGGGCCGCTCCTCATGTTCGGGCTGGCGTGGCTCTTCCTCCCGGAGCTGCCGCACTACCGCACCGGCCTCATCCTCATCGGCCTCGCACGCTGCATCGCCATGGTGCTGCTCTGGAACATGCTCGCGCGGGGAAGCAACGAGCTGGCCGCGGTGCTGGTCGCCCTCAACAGCGTCTTCCAGATCCTCCTCTACTCCTTCCTCGGCTGGCTGTTCATCACCGCGCTTCCGCAGTGGCTCGGGCTGCCGGGGACCGCCTTCGAGATCTCGATGTGGACGATCGCGAAGAGCGTCCTCATCTTCC
>CAZCWA010000428.1:0-4861 GCA_964502265.1 uncultured Myxococcaceae bacterium
GACGATGTTGTCCTTGTCGATCCCGCGGATGAACCGCGTGAGCGCGAAGTCCCCCTCGTAGATGCGCCAGCGCAGGCCGCGCTCGGTGAGCCGGGCGTAGAGGTGGTGGCCGTCGCCGTACCGGTAGGCCGCGTTGCCCAGGCCGCTCACCGCGTTGTCCACGTGCCCGTAGCTGGTGCCGCAGACGGCGAAGACGCGGTTGGGCTGCGTCATCCCCGGCACCGAGCAGTGCCACCCGGTGCAGACGGTGAACGCGTTGGCCAAAGAGTGCAGCGCCGGCAGGAACTCGGGCGTGAGGGCCTGCAGCGCGCGCTCGGCCCGGATGTGGATGTGCGAGTACGAGCGCAGAAAGCCCTTGTTCCGCGGCGTCTGGTTCTCCACCTCGGCCCAGGTGTAGCGGTGCTCCGGCTTGCCCTTCTCCGCCCGAGGCGGCGGCCCGTAGAGCTGCTCGAGCGCGTGGTGATGGTGGTGACCCGGGCTCCGGGAAGCGTCTGCCATCGCGTTGAACCTGAACGGGAACTCGGCCGGGCCGGGCACCAGCGGGTTGCCCCACCCTTCGAGCTCCTCGCGGCCGATCACGCTGCCGAAGAGGTTGTCGAAGGATCGGTTCTCCAACATCAGGACGACGACGTGCTCGAGCTGCATGCTCAGTCCCCCTTGAGAAACGTCCCGATGAACACGCGGTCCATCGTGGTGAGCGCCGGCGAGAGCCTCCCTCCGACGGAGTAGAGGCGCCCATTGTGCACCGGGGTCTGGTGCACGTGCGCGCGCGCCACCGGGAGAAGCCCCTCCACCTGCTCGAAGGTGCCCAGCGTCCCGTCCTCGAGCAGCCGCGCGCGGCGGGTGCGGGCCACGTACTTCTCCTGCCCGGGCCCTCCCTCCCCACCTCCGACGACGTAGAGCCAGCCGCCGTGCACGAAGGCCGCGTGCGTCCACGGCGAGTCTTCGATGCTGCCCACCGTCTCCCAGCCGGTGAGCACGCCGTTCTCGTCGTGCACCGATCGCAGCACCTCCTCCAGCGGCGCCTGACCGGTGGTGAAGCCGCCCACGAGATACATCCGGTCGTCGTGCACCACCACGGCGTGGTGCGACCTCGGCGAGGGAAGAGCCGGCCCCGCACGCCATGCTCCGTTCAGCCCGTCCTCGCCGAGCGTCGACACCAACACCGCTGCCTTCGGATCGTGCGTCGTGCCGCTTCCCCCCAACACGTACAGCCGCCCGTGCACCGCCGCGACACCGGGGTGCAGGAAGGCACCACTCACCGCCGCGCCGGTGCGCACCGATGGCCTGCCCTCTTCGTCGTAGTCGAGGACGTACGTCGTCCCGTTCACCGCCGGCTGGCCCTGCGCGGAGGTGGTGAGCCCGGCCACCAGGTAGGTGCGATCGCCGGCGCGCGCGATGCCGTGGAAGGAGAGGCTCCCGTCCAGCGCGCCCAGAAGCTCCCACTCGCCCAGCGTCCCGTCCTCCGAGATCCTCGCCCGCCGCAGCTCCCGGTACATCGCCTCCATCGCGCTCCGAGTCGCCCTCACCCCGCCCTGCACGTGCAGGTACGCGCCCGCCGGGCCCTCGTGGACGAAGGTGGTGTGGTGATCGATCCGCTCCGGGTAGGCCGCCGCCTCCGCCCAGTCGATCAGGCAGCGCCCGTCCCCTTCGCACGGCGCGGGAGGGATCCCTGAATCCACGCCGGTGTCGCTTCCGGCGTCCTGGGCGGGCTGAACATCCGTCCCCGCATCGAGCGGCGAGGGCTCCGCACCGGGTTTGTCGCAGCCGGTGGAGAGGGCGAGGACGATCACGATCAGGCAGAGGGCGTTGCGTTCCATGCGGGGACCTTCGTGCATCGGGTGGGCCACCGCGCGTGCAGAGTGAAGGGCGGCGAGAGGGAACGGGCGCTCGCGAACCGGCGTTAGAGAACCGTCAGTCACGTGATTGCGCTTGGCCGCAGCGCCCGGCACGTCGCACATTGCCGCCGTGCGCGAGGCCCTCCACCAGGCACTCACCGAGCTGCAAGGCTCTCCTCCGGTGCTCGAAGGTGAAGCGGCCCGCACCGCGCAGCGTGTGCAGGACAGGCTCGCCCGGGACCTGCTGCCGCGGCTGGCGGGGAGCACGCCCACGCTGCTGGTGGGCATCGCCGGGCCGAACAACGTGGGCAAGTCGAGCCTCTTCAACTCCTTCGTCGGCGAGAGCGTCTCGCCCTCGAAGCCGGAGGGTGGGCTGACCAAGCAGTGTCTCGCGGCGGCGCACCCTTCCCTCATCCACGGGCCCATGCGCGCGGTGCTCGAGCAGCGCTACGCGATCGTCGACGTGGTCCCGCCCGCGCTCCCGCCGATCACCGAGCCGGGACCGTCGGGAAGGCTCTACCTGCTGGCCACCGAGCGGATGCCCGAGGGCCTCCTGCTGATGGACACGCCGGACTTCGACAGCGTGCACCTCACCAACCGCGAGGCGGCCGAGGCGCTGCTGGTGACGGTGGACCTGGTGGTGTTCCTCGTCTCGCGGCACACCTACCAGAACGCCGCGGTGGTGGACTTCCTGCGCGAGGTCGTCGGGCACGGCAGGCCGTACGCGCTCGTCTACAACGAGGCGGTCCGCGAGGAGGTCGCGCTCTCGCACCTCGACAAGCTCGCGGGCGACGTGGGGCATGCGCCGGTCACCAGTGAGATCGCACCGCACCAGCCGGAGGTGGAGGCCGGGCGCGCGCCGCTGCGCACCGAGCCGCGGGAGGGCCATCGTCCCCTGCGCGCGCTGTTCTCGGATCCGCAGGCGCGCGCGCGGCTGAAGGCGAAGGCGCTCGCGGCCTCACTCACCGACGCGCGGAGCGAGCTGCGCGAGGTGGCGGAGGCGTGGGAGTCGTCGGCCTCGGAGCCGGACCGGCTGCGCACGCGCCTTCGCCGGGAGCTGCTCGCGGCCTCGGAGCGCGCCGCGGGCCTGGCCATCCCGGCGGACATCCTCATCGAGGCCTTCCGCGACGAGCTCGACGCGCGATCGACCACGCACCGCTGGCTGCGCAAGGGGCCGCGGCTGCTCGCGACCGGGCTCACCCGCGCGGGCCGCTTCATCCGGCAGCAGTTCACCGGTCCCGAGGTCGAGGCGCCCTCGCCGGAGACGCGCGTACACGCGGACCTCGCGGGGGCGATGCGGGAGCTGGTGGCCGCGCTCGCGGCCGAAGAGGCGGCGTGGGCGCGCTGGCCCGAGGCGCAGCGGCTCACCGAGCAGGTGCTCACGACGAACACAGTGGAGGAGGCGCTCTCCCGGGCGGAGCGGGCGAACCCGCAGGCGGACCGCGAGCACCTCTACCGGTTCTGCCGCGCGAAGCTGGCCGAGCAGATTCAAGACGGCCCCGGCGAGGAGCTGCGGCAGTTGGGCGCGACGTTCGCGTACGCGGTTCCGGCGCTGGCGGGCGTGGTGGGCGCGGTGACGGTGCCGGGGGTGACCGGAGGGGCGGACGTGGTGTTCGCCTCGGCGCTGGTGACCACGCCGCTGCTGGAGCGCTTCGTGGATCTGCTCGGCGCGGGCCTTCGCGATGCGGTGGCGCAGGCGTGGCGCAAGGCGCACGGCGAGACGCTGGCAAGCGCCCTGCGTGAGGGTCCGTTCGCGGAGTTGCTGGCGCGGCTGGACGAGGCAAGCTTCGAGCCCAGGCGCAGGGCGGCGGTGCTGCGGGAGACGGCCGGGGTGCTCGACGCGCAGCTCGCGGAGGCGACGCGGATGGACGAGGGGGACGCACGATGAACCGGTTGCCCGAGCCCTCCGAGCTGGAGCGCCTGGCCCGGAGCGCGCTCTTGCTGCCGGGCGTGAAGGCGAAGTCGAACCGGGTGCAGACGCTGCTCGAGGACTACGCGCGCGGGTTGCAGACACAGCGGCACGCGCTGGTGGTGGCGCTGGTGGGCGCGACGGGCGCGGGCAAGTCCACGCTGCTCAACGCGCTGGTGGGACAGCCGGTGGCGCAGAGCGGAGAGCAGCGGCCGACCACCGCGAACGCGGTCATCTATGCGCCCTCGGACGCGTTCCTCGGAGAGCTGGGCGGGACGGCGACGCGCGTCGTCACCTATCCGCCCGGCTCGCCCGGTCCGTGGAGCGGGCAGATCTTCGTCGACACGCCGGACCTCAACAGCGTGGAGCGCGTGCACGCCGATCGCGCCGAGGCGGTGCTCGACCAGGCGGACGTGGCGGTGGTCGTCCTGCACAAGGGCAGCATCGCCGAGGCGGTGCAGGCGGACTTCCTCGCCCGGTTCGCGCAGAGGCGGCGGCTCCTCTTCGTCATCAACCACGCGGACCTGCTCGGTGAGGCGGCGCAGGAAGAGCTCAAGGCGCAGGTCCGGCGGATCGCGCGGGAGCGGCTGGGGACGAAGGACGCACCGGTCTACGCGGTGAGCGCGCTGCAGTGGCTGGTGGGCGGCACGGACGTCGGCGAGCGGGACGCGCTGCTGGAGGCGCTTCGCGCGCTCGGCGACAGGGCGACGGGCGAGCGGATCCGCCGGAGCAACGCCGTGGGCGCGCTGCGCGAGTTGCAGGCGTTGGTGGGGCCGGCGGTGGAGGCGGCGGAGGCTTCCGCGCAGAAGCGGGCGGCGCTGCTCGACGAAGGGCTCTCGCGCGCGCGGGTGACGCTGGCGGACGACTTCGCGGTGCGGCTCGAGGCGGCGTCGGCGCACCTGGGACACGCGGTCCGTCGCGAGGCGGCGCGCAGGTTCTGGGGACCTGCCGGCTGGTGGATGCGGATGACGCTGGCGGGCACCTCCGGCCTGGGCGCGGCGGCGCTGCTGGTGCGCGGGAACCCGCTGGTGGCGGGCGGCGTGGCGCTCGGTTCGGCGGTGCTCTCGCGGGTGCAGGAGGCGACGTTGCAGCGCGGCGCCGAGCGGCGCATCCA
>CAZCWA010000429.1:0-4858 GCA_964502265.1 uncultured Myxococcaceae bacterium
CCTCCGGACGCGTGAGCAGGTCCTGCGCGCAACCCGTCAGCCCCTCCGGACGCGTGAGCAGGCATGGCGCGCACCTCGGCAGCCTCTCCGGACACGTGAGCAGGTCCTCTGCGCAAGTCAGCAGGTCCTCTGCGCATCTGAGGAGGTGCTCTGCGCGTCCCACCCACTTCACTGCGCGTGCGGTCGCCCCTCTACGCGGCAATCGGCGGGGTGTGCCTCCGGGCGAGCTCGACGACGCAGCGGACCCAGCTCTCGTGTGAGTTCAGCGAAGGGACGAGGATGAGGTCCTCCCCGCCCGCGGCGACGAAGTCCTCCTTGCCGCGCATGGCGATCTCCTCGAGCGTCTCCAGGCAGTCGGCGACGAAGGACGGGACCATCACCGCGAGCCGCTTCACGCCGCGGCCGGCGAGCTCCTTGAGCACTTCATCGGTGTACGGGCGGATCCACGGGGTGCGCCCGAGCCGGCTCTGGAAGCTGATCGACCACCCCTCCTGCCCAAGCCCGAGCCGATGGGCGAGGGCGCGGGTGGTGGCGTAGCACTGGGCGCGGTAGCAGCGGTGGTTGTGCGGCCCGATCGCGTCGCAGCACGAGGCCTCCTGGAGGCAGTGCGCGCCGGGCCCGCCGGGGTCGCTCTTGTGGATCTGCCGCTCGGGGACGCCGTGGTAGCTGAAGAGCACGTGGTCCGCGCGCGAGGAGCGGATCACCTCGTCGGCCACGTCCCGGAACGCGTCGAGGTAGAGCGGGTCGTCGTAGAACGCGGGCACCACGGTGAGCGGCATCAGGTCCCAGCTCTCCCGCATCACCCGCAGCACCTCGTCGAGCGACGACGCGGTGGTGGAGGCGGCGTACTGCGGGTAGAGCGGGAACACGGTCACGCGGGTCACGCCCCTCCCTGCCAGCGCCTGCAGGCCCGCGGCGATGGAGGGATTCCCGTACCGCATGGCCAGCTCCACCTCGAGCTCGCCCTGCAGCGCGGCCCGCACCCGCTCCTCGAGCGCGCGGCTGTGCACGAGCAATGGCGATCCCTCCTCCGTCCAGATCTGCTGATAGGCCTCGGCGCTCTTCGCCGGCCGGGTGGGGAGGATGACGAACTCGAGCAGCGCCTTGCGGCCCACGGGGTTGATGTCGATCACCCGCCCGTCGCCGAGGAACTCGCGCAGGTAGCGCCGCACCGGCCCGCTGTGTGGCGCGTCCGGCGTCCCGAGGTTGATGAGCAGCAGTCCCGGCTTGTCGATCATCGTGATGCCGAAGGCTCAGTGCAGCGCGTGCGGCTGGGTCAGCGCGAACTCGCCGATGCGGGCCTCGAACTGCGCGCCGTCCGGGCGCACCATGAAGTAGGTCCCGCGCATGCTGCCGAACGGGGTGCGCAGCATCGCCCAGCTCGTGTACTCGAACTTCTCGCCGGGGTTCAGCCGCGGCTGTTTGCCCACCACGCCCTCCCCCCGGACCTCCTCCACCCGTCCGTTGGCGTCGGTGATCAGCCAGTGGCGGCGCTCGAGCTTCGCCGGCGCGCTGCCCTCGTTGGCGATCTCGACCGTGTACATGAACGCGAACTGCCCGGCCTCCGGCGAGGATCGCTCCGGCCAGAAGGCGGGCTTCACGGTGATCCGGATGCCGTCGGTGGTGGTGGTCGATCCCATGCGGCGGGCAACATAACGCCGTGAGGCGAGACCGCCAGCGGCAGCGCACGTCCGCCCGGCCGACGCTCACTCGTCGCGCTTGAACACGCTGATCCTCCCGTTCCCCTCGATGTACGCGCGCCGCACCTCGGAGAACTCCTCCACCCCGTGCAGCCGCAGCTCCTCGCGCAGCTCCTCCCGCAGCATGAACTCGCGGCGCAGGACCTTCTCGTTGACCTCGCCGTCCACGATCACCGGCACCGCGCTCGGCTTGAGCAGCTTCCGCAACGGCCGGAAGCGCCAGGCGAGCGCGTCCAGCGCGACGCTCCAGGCGAGGATCGTCACCACGAGGATCAGCCCGTCGATGATCCCGTTCGCCTCCCCCACCAGCCCGTGTGACGAGGCTTGCGCGACCAGCACCACCACCAGCAGATCGGTGAGGGCGATCGACCCGGACTCGCGCCTGCCGGCGATGCGCAGCAGGGCGAAGAGCGCGAGGTAGGTCACGGTGCCGCGGATCACCGTGTGCAGCACCGGGTGGGAAGGCCCGAGGAACTCTCCGAAGTCCATGGCCCTCGTGTAGCGCAAGGGCCACGCCCGGTGACCTGCCGGGCAGGAATCGCTTCCAGAAGAGGACGGTTCCCCCCAGGAGGTGCTGCGCCTCGCGGCCGTTCCACCTCTGGTCGGGGGCATCCATGTCCGTCGTGCTCGTGCTGCTCGTGCTCGCGATCGCCATCGCGCTGTTCGCCACCGAGGTGGTGCCGGTCGAGGTGACGTCGCTGACCGTGGTGGCGCTGCTCGCGGCGCTCGGCGTGCTCACGCCCGAGCAGGCGTTCGCCGGCTTCGCCAACGAGACGGTGATCTTCATCTTCGCGCTGCTGGCGATGACCGAAGGCCTCGTGTCCACCGGCGCCATGCACCGGGTGGGCGCGTGGCTCGCGCAGCTCTCCGCGTTCGGCCGCCACGGCTTCATGTTCGGGCTGCTCTCGGTGGTGGCGGTGGTCTCGGCCTTCGTGTCGAACACGGTGACCACCGCGGCGTTCCTCTTGCCCACCATCCACGCCGCGCGCGCCGCCGGGCTTCGCCGCCGCGAGGTCCTGATGCCGCTCGCCTTCGCCTCGATGCTGGGCGGGCTGACCTTCCTCTACGGCACCTCCACCAACCTCGTGGTCTCCGCGCGGCTGGAGCAGCTCGAGCTGGGGCGCATCGGCCTGGTGGAGCTGTCGCCGGTGGGCATCCCGGTGGCGCTCGTGGGCCTCGCCTTCCTCGTCCTGCTCGCGCCTCGGATGCTGCGGCCGCGCCACTCACTGAAGTCGAAGTCGAAGTCGAAGCGTGAATCCGGCGACCCGGCGGAGGGCGAGGCCCGGGACTTCGTCAGCGAGGCGCAGGTGGGGCTCAAGCTCGCCGGCCGGACCATCGAAGGGTTCGCGCTCACCACCGGCCTGCGCGTGTCCACCGTGCTGCGCGGCGACGAGGTGCTCCGTCCGCCCGAGGCGCAGTCGCTGGCCGAAGGGGACGTGCTGGTGCTGCGCGGCCGCAGGCGGGATCTGCTGCGGCTGCGGCACACCGCGGGGGTGACGCTTGCGCCGGTGACCTCTCCCAGACGCCTCGCTGCACGAAGCCGCGGTGGCCCCCGCCGTGGACAGATGCTCGCCGAGGGACTGGTGCTCCCGCACAGCCCCCTGGCCGGACGCACCCTGCGCTCCGTCGCGCTGACCGAGCGCCACGGCGCGCGCGTGCTCGCGCTCTTCCGTCACCCCTCGCTGACGCGCCGCTCCGACGACCGCCAGCGCCGCCTCGGCGACTACGTGCTGCAGCCCGGCGACCTGCTCCTGCTCGCCGGCCCGCGGGATCGCCTCGAGGCGCTCGCCCACGAGCCCGTGCTCCTGCGCTTCACCAACATGGACGTGCTCCAGAGGCCGAGCCGCGTCCGGATGCTGCTCGCGCTGGGGATCTTCGCCGGTGGTGCGCTGGTGGTGGGATCGGTGGGCCTGTTGCCGCTGGCGGTGGCAGGGCTGGTGGGCGTGGTGCTGATGATCTTCACCGGCTGCCTCGACGCCGGCGTGGCCTTCCGCATCGACTGGCGGATCGTCCTGCTCATCGGCTCGATGATGGCGCTCGGCGTGGCGGTGGACGAGAGCGGCACCGGGGCGCTGCTGGGCAGCCTCATCGCCTCCTCGGCCGAGTGGGGCGGGCCGCGGCTGGTCCTGTTGCTCCTGATGATCGCCACCGCGCTGCTCTCCATCCCGATGAGCAACCAGGCCGCGGCGCTGGTGCTCCTGCCGGTGGCGCTGGCCGCGGCCGAGGGGATGGGGGTCAACCCGCGCACGCTCGCGATGGGGGTGGTCTTCGCCGCGTCCTGCTCGTTCCTCACCCCGCTGGAGCCGAGCGCCCTGCTCGTCTTCGGCCCCGGCCGCTACCGGTTCGGGGACTTCCTCAAGGTGGGCGGCCCCATGTCCGCGCTCCTGCTCCTGGTGCTGGCGGCGCTGGTGCCGGTGGTGTGGCCCTTCTGAGCTGCCCGCTCAGCCCGCCGCTTCAGCCCGCCGCCGGCCTGCGGAGGATGACCAGGGAGCGCCCCGCCAATTCCACCTTGCCGCCGGCGGGCGTATTGGGCCGCACCTCCTCGGTGGGCTCGGCGGCGGTGTCCTCGACGAGCTGCCAGTCCCGTCCCCACTCGATGTCCGGGAGCGTGAACCGGATCGGCTCGTGGTGCGCGTTCATCAGCACCAGCAGCGTGTCGCCGGCGATCCGGTTGCCGTGCTCGTCCGGGGTGGGGATGGCGTCGCCGCCGAGGAGGAAGCCGATGGTCCGGGTGAACGGCGTCTCCCAGTCCTCGCGCTTCATCTCCTTGCCGTCCGGCCGGAACCACGCGAGGTCCTTCAGCTCCGAGTCCCAGATGTGCGCGCCCTGGAAGAAGCGCCGCCGCTGCAGCACGGGCTCGGTCATCCGCAGGCGGATCATCCGCTTGGTGAACTCGAAGAGCGCGGTCTGCCGCGCGTCGAAGTCCCAGGCCATCCACGAGATCTCGTTGTCCTGGCAGTAGGCGTTGTTGTTGCCGCCCTGGGTGCGCGAGACCTCGTCCCCCATCAGCAGCATGGGCACGCCCTGCGAGAGGAAGAGCGAGGCGAGGAGGTTGCGCTTCTGCCGCTCGCGCAGCTTGACGATCTTCGGGTCGTCGGTGGGGCCCTCCACGCCGTGGTTCCAGGAGTGGTCGTCGTTGGAGCCGTCGCGGTTGCCCT
>CAZCWA010000430.1:0-4856 GCA_964502265.1 uncultured Myxococcaceae bacterium
GAGGCTCCCTAGAGGCTCACCAGGCGAACCGCAGCATCAACGATCCGCCGAGCTGATCGTCGTTGGCGCCCTGCGCGCGGAAGGGTGCGCCCTCCGCGAACTCGAAGTCGTAGCCGAAGCGGGTGAACTCCAGCCGCAGCCGCGCCTCGAAGTTCTTCGTGAGCCGGTACCCGAGCCCGAAAGCGCCCGCGAAGCCGCGCTGCGAGGCGTCTTCGAACAGCTCGCCCACCTCTCCCAGCCCCAGCCCGTGCAGGTACTCCGCCCTCAGCGCGAGCACGACGGGCCCGAAGCCCGCCTGTGCCTCGCCGCCGGCGCGGAGGCTGCCGTAGCCCATGTCCGGGAGCCCCACGATCCGCGTGCCCCCGTCGGATTCGAAGGTGGAGAACCCGCCGCCGCGGTACCCGAGCAGCGGCGCCACCATCACGTCCGTCTCCTCCACCGGGCGGAAGTTCCACCGCAGCCCGACATCGAAGCGGGTGAGCCGCGTGGGATAGGAGACCCCGTTCTCGTCCGCCGAGCTCAGCAGCACCGAGCTCAGGTAGTCCGCCTCCACGCCCAGCCCCGTCAAAGCGTCGGGGAGCCCGAGCTGCGCCGGGTAGAGCTCCAGCCTCACCCGCGGCGCGAGGAGCAGCGGCTCGGTCTCGTAGGAGCGCAGGTTCCCCGTCTGGAGCCCGTCGTAGAAGAGCGTGCGGTAGATGAACGCCAGCCCCACCTCCGCCACCACCAGCGGCTGCTCTGCGCGTGCGCGGTCGGAGGGCGAAGGCTCGGGGGTGACCACCGGCTCGGGGGGCTCGACCGGCTCCGGCGGCACGGGCTCGGGTTCAGGCTCCGGCGCGGGCGGCGGAGGGGGCCTGCGCGACTCGGCCATGGCGGACGTCATCCGCTCCAGCGCGTCCGAGGGCACCGCGCCCTTCACCAGCGGCACCTCCTCGCGGAAGACCTGCGCGCCCTTCGGGTCCACGACCTCCAGCGTCAGCACACGCTTCGCCGCCGGCCCGGACAGTCGACCGGTCACCGCGAAGTGCACGTCCTCGCGCGCCATCGCCTCCAGGTTCGGCTGGCCGTTCTTCAGCGCGAACTTCTGCTGCGGCGTGCAGGTGACCTCGCCTGCGCACACCGACTTCACCACCTGGTTGCGGACGTTGGTGGCCTGCTGGGCCGCGGGGCCGGAAAAGCGCATCACCACCGCGCGGGAGGGCTCCTGCGCGTGCGCCGCGGCGGACATCAACAGAAGCCCGATCAGCGCCGGGCGCAGCATCCCCTGCTTCGTTCCAATGGCTGGCATGGCTGGCACGCGGGGAACCTATACCCGCTCGCCTGCATGGCCACTGTTCCAGCAGGAATCTGTCGATCAGCGCAGCGCGCCGGCCGCCACGTTCGAGGTCCCCAGCGCCGCGGGCATCCCACCGGTCGCCGGCACCACCGTGGCCCCGTTCACCTCGGCGGGCCCGGCCTCGGGGGCCTTCTTCTGCGCCGCCGCCTGCAGGACCTCGTTCTTCGGGTCGCAGACCGGCGCATTCACCAGCGTGCGGACCACCGGGCTGCCGTAGCCCTCGATGTGCGCGGGGATGGAGGGGTTGTTCCAGCCGTTGTGCACCCGCCTGGCGACCTTGAAGTGCAGGTGCGGACCGCACGACCAGCCGGTCTTGCCGGAGAAGCCGAGCAGCTCGCCGCCCTCCACCTTCTGCCCCGCCTCCACCACCACCGAGGAGAAGTGGAGGTACTGGGCCTCGGTGCCGTCGCCGTGATCGACCACCACGTAGTTCGCATGCTTGGCGAACTTCTGATCGCACCCGCCGATGGTGGAGTCACCCCGCGCCATCCGCACCGTGCCGCCGCGCGCCGAGACGATCGGGACGCCCTCGGGCATGCGGAAGTCCCACGCCCAGGTGTCGTTGTGCAGGTGCGAGCCGGTGTTGTGTCCCTGCGAGACCTCGAAGGCGAGGCCACAGCCGAAGGGGACGCCCACCACCGCCTGCACCGGGTGCTCCGGTTGCTCGACCGGACGGGCGGCGGACTCGGGGGAGAACATCAGGCCGAAGGTTGCGAGGAGCTTGAGGAGTGACAAAGCGGCAACACAACATGGGGGACAAGGGGGTATTTCCCCGACACGTGGGGAGAGGTGCCTGATCGGCTGGCCTGCGGGCTGCCCGCTTTGACGCACTGCCGAAACGTTGCCCGCCGGAAGGTTCCTGCGCTGACAGTCCGAGCCCCGTTTTTGAGGGCCGGGGTTGAGCCGCCTGCCCGGGATGCGTCTATTCGCACTCCCCATGAGCGGCGAAACCAACCCCGAGCTGCGCCTCGCCATCCTCGCCCCCCAGGCGCTGATCCGCGAGTGCATCGCCCGCGTCATCGCCTCCGCCGGTTTCGAGATTGTGGCGGACAGCGGTGACTCGACCGAGTTCGCCCACCTCATCGATCAGGTCCGCCCCCGGGTGGCCCTGCTCGACGTCGGCGGCAGATGGGAGGAGACCATCGCGCTGGTGGAGCGGCTGCACGAGATCCACCCGGACGTGGCGCTGCTGGTGCTCGCGGACGACGTGGGGCCCGGGGTGGTGGACCGCTGCTTCGGCGCCGGCGCCCAGGGCTGCCTCGACAAGCGCACCGCCACCTGTGAAGCGCTGGTGGACGGCCTCGTCTCGGTCGCCCGCGGGGCGAGCATCTTCCCCGCCACCTCCTTCGAGTCGCTGCTGGCGCGCAGGCCGGAGCCGGACGGGCGGGTGCGGATCCTCGGGCAGCTCTCGGTCCGCGAGCGCGAGGTCCTCGCCTTCATCTCCGCCGGCGCGGACAACCTGAAGATCGCCTCGCACCTCGGGATCAGCGAGCGCACGGTGAAGGCCCACGTCTCGAGCCTCTACCGCAAGCTGAACCAGGAGAACCGGACCCAGATCGCCCTGCTCGCGCGGGAGCTGGGGATCCGGCCGCCCGCCAACGTGTAGGCGGCAAGCGGACGGGCGACTGCCCGGCCCTGTGAAGCCTCCCGCTTCGGCCCCGGGGTGCTCGCGCGCCATCACCTGCTGGGATACGAGAGCCGCATGCTGCGCTCCCGGGAATCCGTCCACGCCGGCGCCCTGAAGCACTCGAAGTTGCGCGTCCTCCTCTCCACGGCGCTCCTCGTGCTGCTCTGCGCCGGGCTCGCCGGGCTCCACGGCGTCTTCACCCGTGAGCGCGACGAGGCCCTGCGTGCGCTCGACGAACGGGACCGCGCGGTGGTGCGCGCCGCCCAGCAGACGCTCCGGATGCGGCTGTCGCAACGCCTCCACGCGGCACGCCCATCACTCGAACGGGCGGTGGGAGATCCGCTGCTGGACGACGCGCAGCTCCTCCTCTTCCGCGGCGGCAGGCAGGTGCTGCCGCGCATCCCCCAGGCCGCTGCCCCCTCAGCTCCCGGTGCGGGCCGGCGCGTGGTGGTGCCGCTCGGTGACGGCGCGACGTTCGCGACCCTGCGTGAGCGGCCGGTGCTCGCGTACGGCTACTACGTCGAGGCCGGTGAGGGCCCCGGCGATGCGCGCGGGGTGAAGGTGGATCTGCCCTCGGAGCTGGAGGCGATTCGCGAGGAGCTGCGGCTGATCGGGCTGATCGAGGCAGACGACGCGATCGCGGTGCCGGTGCCGGACGGGATGCTCACGGTGGACGCGCTCCCCCTGCAGCGGCTGGCCCCGGACGGCGAGGCGGAGCGGGTGCGGCTGCGCGCCCGGCACGCGATGAAGGGCGGGCTTCTGCTCGGGACCGCGCTTCTGGGCGTGGGCTTCGTGGTCTTCGCGGGGCTGGCCGGCGCGCGGAAGCGGCGGCTGGTGGCGCAGCGCGGCGAGCTGCTCGCCACCGTCTCGCAGGAGCTGCGCACGCCGCTCTCCGCGATCCGCATGCTGGCCGAGACGATGCAGCGGGCCACCGAGGGCACCCCCGCCGCTTCCGACTACCCCGCCCGCATCGTCAGCGAGACCGATGGGCTGTCGCGGCGGGTGGAGAACTTCCTCGCCTTCAACCGGCTGGCGAAGGGGAAGGTCCGGCTGCGGCTGGAGAGCGTGCCCCTGCGCGAGCTGCTCGAGGGCGTCGCCGGGGAGATGACCTCTGCCGGTCCCGCGCGCTTGCAGCTCGACGCGACGGCGGTGGGCGATGCGCGGGTGAAGGCGGATGGAGAGATGCTCCGCATCCTGATCTCGAACCTCCTCCACAACGCCTGCCGCCACGCGGGCAAGGAGCAGGTCCGGGTGACCGCCTGGGCGGGGCTGGAGGGTGAGTACATGACCGTGCGCCTCGCCGATGACGGGCCGGGCATCCCCCGCGAGCGCTGGGAGCACGTGTTCGGCGAGTACGAGCGGCTGCAGGGACGGGCGGGCGCAAAGGGCGGCGGCAGCGGGCTCGGGCTCACCCTCTGCCGGCGGATCATGTCCCTGCACGGGGGCGTGATCCGGATCGTCGCCCCGCGCGGCGCGGTGGGGGCGTCGGGCTCGCCGGGGACGACCTTCGAGCTGGGGTTCAGGCCGTGAACGCGTCCGGCACGCGCTGACACGCGGCTCGTCAACCGTCATCCCGCTTCTTGTTCGGATCCTCCGAAGGCCTCCAGAGGGTCCTGGTCATCGTCCAGTTCGCGCCCCTGGATCGGAGCCACTCGTCGCCCTGCTTCTCCAGCGCGCGCGACCTCTTCTCCGCCGCCGCACGCGCGTGCTCCTCGTCGCAGCAGCGGCAGCGCGTCGACACGCAGCGTCCAGCGAGGTGCTCCAGCCGGTCGCGAGCCCCGGGCGGCATCGGGGGATCGGGCACCGGCGGACGTCTCCTCCGCGGCGTCCCGAGCACGACGCGGAAGGCAAGGAACTGCTCCAGCTCCAGCAGCTCTGGCTTGAAGAACGCGCCCT
>CAZCWA010000431.1:0-4838 GCA_964502265.1 uncultured Myxococcaceae bacterium
GAAGATCACCACCGTGGGCGACGACATCTCGTGGATGCGCGTGGGGCCGGACGGCCGCCTGTGGGCGATCAACCCGGAGGCCGGCTACTTCGGCGTGGTCCCCGGCACCAACACGAAGTCCAACGCCAATGCGATGGAGTCCATCCGCAAGGACACCATCTTCACCAACGTGGCGGTGGACGAGAACAACGAGCCCTGGTGGGAGGACAAGGACGGCCCCGTCCCCGAGAAGCTCACCGACTGGCGCGGCAACCCGTGGACGAAGGGGTCCGGTGAGAAGGCGGCGCACCCGAACAGCCGCTTCACCGCGCCCGCCACCAACAACCCGGCGCTCAACCCCCGCTACAACGACCCGATGGGCGTGCCCATCTCGGCGATCATCTTCGGCGGCCGCCGCAGCACCACGGTCCCGCTGGTGATGCAGGCGTTCAACTGGACCCACGGCGTGTACCTCGGGGCGACGATGGGCTCGGAGACCACCGCCGCGGCCACCGGCAAGGTGGGCGTCGTCCGCCGCGACCCGATGGCGATGCTGCCCTTCCACGGGTACGACATGGGGACGTACCTGCAGCACTGGCTGAACATGCAGCACAAGATCCCGTTCGCCCCGAAGATCTTCCAGGTGAACTGGTTCCGGAAGGACAAGGACGGCAAGTTCATCTGGCCGGGCTTCGGCGAGAACATGCGCATCCTGAAGTGGATCCTCGACCGCGTGCACGGCCGGATCCCCACCCAGGAGACGCTGATCGGCTGGGTGCCGCGCGAGGGCGACCTCGACCTGCAGGGGCTGGACATCTCCGAGGAGAAGGTGAAGGAGGCCGTCCACATCGACCTCGACGAGTGGCAGCAGGAGCTCACCGCGCAGGGTGAGTTCTTCGAGCAGCTCGGCAAGACCGCGCCGGAGGCCCTCCTGCTCCAGCGCAAGCTGATGCTCTCGCGGCTCTCGTCGCGCCCGCAGAAGGCGTAGCGCAAAGCCAGTGGTGAGTTGATGTCCCGTGGCCGGGGCCCGCCGCTTCTGCGGTAGGCTCCGGCCATGTTGCTTTCGAGCAGGAAGTGGCTCGTGGTGCTGGCGGTGGCGCTGTGTGCGCCCGGCCTGGCGCTCGGGCAGTCGTCCTCGCAGTCACAGTCGAACCGCGCGCAGCTCAACCGGCTGGTGAAGGAGGCGGAAGGCCACTACTCCGCCGGCCGCTACAAGAAGTCCGCGGAGACGCTGATCGAGGCCTACATCTACGGCCCGCACCCGCGGCTCATCTACAACATCGGGCGCGCGTACGATCAGGCCAACGAGCTGGAGCTCGCGCTCGAGTACTACCAGCGCTACGTCACCTCGCCCGAGGGCACTGACCCCACGCTGCTCAAGCGCGCGGCCCTGTCCATCGACCGTCTGCGCGGGCTCATCGCCCAGCGGGACGAGACGCAGAAGCGCGAGGCGGAGGAGCAGGCGCGGCTCGCGGCGGAGGCCCGCGCGGCACGCGAACAGGCCGAACAGGACGCGCTGGCCAAGCAGCGGGCGGAGGAGCAGCTCCGCGATCAGGCGGTGCAGGCCCGCGAGGAGCGCACCCGGGCGCGGGCGCGGAGCCGGACGCTGGCGTTCGCCGCCGGCGGCGTGGCGGTGGCGGGGCTCGGCACCGGGACGATCTTCGGCCTCTCCGCCAACAGCACCAAGGCCCGCTTCCGCGAGGCCGGGAACGTGGACGAGAAGCAGACGCTGCAGGGACAGACGCGCACCCGCGCGCTGGTCGCGGACGCGGGCTTCGTGGTCGGCGCGGCGGCGGCGGTGGCGGCCGTCCTCCTCTATCCGAAGGGGCCGGAGGAGCCCGCGGTGCGCACCCGCATGGAGGTGGCGGTCTTCCCCACCCTCAACGGCGCGGGGATGGAGGTGAGGTTCTGATGCGCGCGCTGCTCCTTCTTTCCTGCGCGGCCGTGCTCGGAGGCTGCTCGCTCATCGTGGGCGACTTCACCGAGTGCTCGAGCGATTCCGAATGCACCGACGACCGCGTGTGCAGCAGCGACGGCTACTGCGTGCTCGGCAGCCGGGAGCCGCAGATGCCGGAGGGGTGCGGCCGGGTGGAGGGCGCCACGGACGCGGAGGACGCGGTGTGGCTGGGCGCCGCGCTGCCCATCACCTCGGGCGGGCAGACGGACCAGTCGGAGGTGATGGGGCTGAACGCGATGGTGCTCGCGCTCGACGAGATCAACCAGCGCGAGGGCGTGGGCGGCCGCCGCTTCGCGCTGCACGTCTGTGACACCTCGGGCGATTCGGACCGGATCAGGCAGCAGGTGACCTGGCTCTCCGAGCGCCACGGGGTGCCGGCGGTGCTGACCTCGGGCAGCGGCCAGACCATCGCCGCCTCCACGGTGGCGGTGCCGCGCGGCGTGGTGCTGATCAGCGCCACCGCCACCAGCCCCGAGCTGACCGCCCTGCCGGACTCGCATGAGGGCAGCGTGGGCCTCGTGTGGCGCACCTCGCCCTCGGACGCGATCCAGGGCGCGGTGATCGCCGAGCGGCTGCTGGCGGACCCGGCCGTCGACAAGGTCGGGCTCGTCTACCTCAACGACCCGTACGGCCAGGGGCTGGCCTCGGTGCTGATCGAGCGCTTCCAGGGACAGCAGGGCCGCACGCTGCTGCCCATCCTCTATACGCGCGGCGGTTCGGTGGACGCGGCGGTGACGCAGCTCGCCGGGTTCGAGCCGGACCTCACCGTGCTGATCGGCTTCCCGGACGACCTCGTGCGCGTGATCAACCTCGCGGCCCAGAGCGCAGCGCTGGCGCCCGGCTCCGGGCACCGCTGGTTCTTCACCGACAGCGCGAAGGATCCGGCGCTGATCTCGGGCCTGGCCGCAGAGGGAATGCTGGAGGGCTCGTTCGGGACCGCGCCGGCGCAGGGAGCGGGCAGCGCGTACACCCAGTTCGCGTCCTCGTTCACCTCGCGCTTCGGGGTGGACCCGGCGCAGTTCTCCTTCACCTCGCACTCGTATGACGCCTTCTACGTGCTGGGCCTGGGGGCGGCGTACGCGGTGGGCCCGGACGGCCAGGGCGCGCTCACCGGGCCGCGGCTCGCAGAAGGCCTGACGAAGCTCTCCGACGGGCCCCAGGTCCTGTTGCGGCCCAGCGACCTCACCGCGGCCAAGGCGGCGCTGGGACGCGGAGAGACCATCGACGTGGAGGGCGCCAGCGGCTCGCTCGACTTCGACGCGCAGTCCGGCGAGGCCCCCTCTCCCGTGGAGGTGTGGCGGATCGAAGGCACCGAGTTCCGCACCGTGGAGCGGGTCCAGCCGCCGGCGCCCTAGCCGTTCGGTGGGATCACCGTGTAGTGGATGGTCATGGCGATGATCCGCCCGCCCCGGACGAGGTAGGAGTCCGCGCCGTCCTCCACGCGCGCGCCGTTCTCGCCCACGCCGCTCCACTCGAGGAAGCCCAGCTCGCCCTCCGCCATCACCGTGCGGTAGGTCCACCGTCCGCCGGGGAGCTGCTCCGAGAGCAGCTTCGCCTTGGCGCGCAGGCCCTCGAGCCCCCGGAAGAGCCCGTAGCCGGTGAGGAGCACGATGTCGGGGGAGAAGTTGCGCTGGATGTCCAGCTCGAGGTTCGACGCATCACTGGACGAGGACCCGGAGGCCTGGGCCAGCCTCAGGTGGTCGTCGAGAACCTCTCGGGTGCTGCGTTGGGCGTCGCTCATGGGCAGACCGTCGCCCCGAAGATGGGCGCGACGGAACTGCCCATGAGGGAACGCGCCGGCTTCTACTGCTGCGCGGCCTTCTGCTCCGGCGCCTTCTGGCCCCGCGGCGCGGTCACGTCCAGCCGCACCAGCACGTCGTCGCGGATGAGGTCGTCCGGCTTGCCCTCGTAGGCGACGCCGAACTGCTTCCGCGGAAGCGAGAACTCCGCCCTGGCGGTGAGCGCGTCGTCCTTCACCTCGATGTCCGCGGGGAAGGTGATCTCGCGGGTCACGCCGCGCAGGGTGAGGTTGCCGGTGACGGTGTGCGACTTGCCGCCCTCGCCGCCCTCCTTGATCGAGGTGGAGACGAAGCGCGCGGAGGGGAACTTCTCCACCGCGAAGAAGTCGTCGCTCTGGAGGTGGCCGGTCAGCCGGTCGTTGTCCGACCAGATGGAGGTCATGTCGATGTCGACCTCGATCCGGCTGGCCTCGAACTGCTGCGGGTTGAGGTGGAGGGTGCCGCTGAAGCGATCGAAGCGGCCGTCGTGGGAGCCGGTCACCTTGGCGCCGACGAACTGGACCTTCGACTGCTCGTGCGAGATGGGCAGCGGCTCGTGGCCTGCCTGGGGCGCTTCGGCGGCCTTCGGAGCGGGCGCCTCCTTGACCTCGGCCCTGGGCGCGGAGTCCGCGGGGTTCTTGCAACCCGCCAGGGCAAACAGCCCGGCGGCAGCCAGCATCGGAATGAGCTTGTTCATGGCGCCCTGCATAACCCGGTGCTCTCGTCCGCGCAGCCATTGCGTCCGGGCGGCCTAAAGCCCGGTCATCAGCATCTCCTGCACCACGCGGCGGATGAGCTCGCGGCGGATCTGCTTGCGGCAGTACTCGACGGCGCTGCGCGGGGGCCGGGGCAGGTGGGAGGGGCGTGCCCGGGCGGCGGTGCGCACGACCATCTCCACGCGTGCGGGCTCGATCTCGAATGGCCGGCCGCCCTCCTTGCGGAGGAAGTAGTTGATGCCCCGCGCCGAGTAGAGCTTCTCGAAGTAGCGCCGCGCGTCCGCCACCAGCGTGAGGTCGATGATCTCTGCCATGCCCGCGGCTTGTCGCGCAGATCCCCGGGGGCGTCCAAAAACGGGTCGCGGCGGCGGGAAAACTTGCGCGCGCCTCCGGATCACGGCTGGTCGC
>CAZCWA010000432.1:0-4834 GCA_964502265.1 uncultured Myxococcaceae bacterium
GCGGGTGAGGCGAAGGCGCCGAAGGTGGCCTGCTTGTCGGGGAGCGTCTGCGCGCGCGCGGTGGTGGCCACGACGAGCGGGCAGAGCAGGGCGAGGGAAAGGGCGAGCGGATGACGCATGGCCGGCAAGGTAGCGTCCCGCTCGGAGAGGGCACGTTTTTTCGCCGTGCCCTAGACTCGGGGCCATGGCCGATGCCCGTCCCACGTTGCTGGTGATCGACCCCGACGAGCGCTTCCGTTCGGCACTGGCGATGGGCCTTCATCAGGAGGAATTCGAGGCCGTATCCGCTGCGTCCGCCGCGGAGGCCTGGCGGTCCCTGCTGCCGGGGCGCCCGCTGCCGGCGTTGATCTTCTGTGCGGTCGAGCTCCCCGACGTCGACGGCTTCACCTTCTGCGCTGGCCTGCGCAGGGACCCGAGGACCTCGGACGTGCCGGTGGTGCTCCTCGTGGCCGACGCGCAGGCCTGGCACCGCGAGGCCGCGGGCGGCGCGGGCGCAGACGAGCTGCTGTGCAAGCCGGTGAATCCCGATGACGTGGCCACGCTGGCGATCCTGCTCGCGCGCCGAAGCTCGGTGGCGTCCCGCTACGAGGTGGACGCGTCCCGTCTGCCACTCCACCGGACGTTGCGCGCGCTCTTGTCGGGCGTGCGATCGGGACGTGTGGAGCTCCCCGGCGGGGAGGGCTTCGCCGCCTTCCGCGAGGGCGCGCTGATAGACGCATCCTTTGATGAGACGTTCGGCGAGGCCGCGCTGGGCGGGCTGATGCGCTGGGCGCGCGGCGGCTATGCCGTCGTCTTCGGGGCGCAGGACGGGGCGGCCACGATGAGGGTGGACGCGAAGGGGCTCGAGCGCTGGCAGGGGCTCGACGCGGTGCTTTCGGTCGACTTCGCCCGGCTCGCCGACGTCATGGCGTCGCTGCCCGCGGATGCCCACGCGCTGCTCCGCGCCGTCGACGGCCGGCGGGACGTGGAGAGCGTGCTGCGCGCCTCGGCGATGGGCTCGGCGGACGGGCTCGAGCTGCTGACCCGCCTGCGCAAAGAGGGCGTGCTGGTGGCGGCGGACGCGTCCCCGCGTGCCGAGCCTCCCCGCGCGCTCGACGACGGGCTCCGGCACCAGCTGCAGGCGTTTCGCGGCCCGGGAAACGAAGCAGTCGGTCCAGGAAAAAGAGCGGTTGGTCCGGGAAACGAAGCGGTCGGGTCAGGAAAAAGAGCAGTCCGTCCGGGAAACGAAGCAGTCGGTCCGGGAAAAAGAGCAGACGGGCCAGGAAAAAGAGCAGACGGGCCGGGAAAGGAAGAGATCGGACGAGGATCAAGGACAGGACGGGCGGTGGAGGGGAATGTCCCGGCACCGGAGGAGGACGAAGATCTCCGGGCGCTTCTCCCTCCGCCGAGGTCGCGGGTGCCGCTGTACGTGGGCGCGGGGCTGGTGGTGCTGGTGGCCGTGGGCCTGCTCCTCTCGCGGCCTTCGCCCGTCGCCGTTCCGGAGCCCACGCCTGAGCCGTTGGCCGAGCTCGAGGCCGCACCGTCAGTGGCCCCTCCGGTCCCCGTTGCCGTCATCGAGGAGCCCCTGCCCGTCGCTGCTGACCCCCAGCCGGAATCAGCGCAAGTGCTGGCCGAAGGGATCCGGCACTACGAGAGCGGCCGCTTCCGCCAGGCGGTGGCGGTGCTCGAGCCGGCGGCGGAGAACGACGCGGAGGCGGTGCGGGCGTGGCTGTACCTCGGGCTCGCGCGCTACGACCTCGGCGAGCGTTCGGCGGCGGAGGCCGCGGTGCAGCGAGTGCTCGCGCGGGAGCCCCGGAATGGCCGGGCGATCATGCTGCTGGCGACCCTCCACCTCGATCTCGGGCGGAAGGAAGAAGCCCGCGCGCAGCTTCGGCGGTACCTCGAGCTGTACCCGGACGGCCCGCACGCCCGCGACGCGCAGCGCCTGCTGCGCTGACCTCCGGAATGGCTGCTCGCTTCGTGGCAGCGGCTTCGCGAACCGACGAGAAACTGACGGGACGCGGGCGCGGGGCGGTGCTTCTCCCAGAGGGAAAACGGCCCGGTTCGCGCTTTGCACAGGGGGCCGCGCATGTTCGTCCGGACGCTCCTCCTCACCGTCATCCTCCTCTGGCCCATCAGCGCTGCGGCCGCCGCGCCCACCCTGATCCCGCATCCCGTCCCTGCTGCCGAGAAGCTCTTCGCCAGCGAGCTGCCGCAATCGCTCGACGGGCGGCTGGCCTTTGCCTACCGGCTCGCGCGCAACGCGCCGCTCGATCCGGACGCGCCACCGCACCCGCTGCTCGGGCGCAGCGTGACCGCTAAGGGACTCCGGGTGACGCTCCAGCTCCAGGGTGGGCGCGAGGTGGGCGAGGTCGACGCGGAGGCGCTCGCGAGCGAGGGGTGCGAGCTGGCGCGGCTTCCGGACGGGGCGCTGGCGAACGTCGGGGCGATCGTGGAGGCGGACTGCACCTGGGATTCGCTCCACCGGCTCGCCGAGCGCGAGGACGTGGCGAGGGTTGCGCCCACCTTCGGCTTCCGGCCGCTCCCGCCTTCGGTGCCTCCCTCCACCACCGCGCGCGACGTGGAGGCCGAAGCGCTGCGCCGGACGTTCGGGCCCCTCGGCCGCGGCGACGGGGTGGTGGTGGCGGACGTGGACTCCGGCTTCGATCCCTTCCACCCGATGTTCTTCCGCGCGGACGGCGGCGCCTTCGCGTGGATCGACGTCAACGGCAACGGCACCTTCGATCCCTTCGTCGACGCCGTGGACTTCGACGGCGACGGCGCGGCCGGACAGAGCGAGCGGCTCGGCGTGCTCAAGGCGCCCATCTTCTGGTTCTATGGGCCCGAGCAGGCGTTCAACACCGAGCCCACCTTCGTGGCCGGCGTGGATTGGCTCTTCCTCGACGAGAACCTCGACGGGCAGCGCAACTACGGCCCCATCGCGCCGTACGGCGACGCGCGCCCCACCTTCGGCGAGCAGCTCTTCGTGGCGGACGACGTGAACGGCAACGGCAAGCTCGACGTGGGCGAGAAGCTCATCCGGCTGCACACGCCGAAGGTGAAGGCGGCGCTGCACGTGACGCCGCAGGGCCAGACGCGGGTGTACCGGCGGGGCGTGGATCTCGCGCGCTTCCCGACCGGCGACGCGATGCACGGCACGATGGTGATGGGGACCATCGCCGGAGGTGACCCGCGCTACATGAAGTACGCCGGGCTCGCGCCGGACGCGGAGCTGCTGCTGGCGCAGGCGCACAACGAGAACCTCGTCTCGGCGCTCGCGTGGGCGCGGCAGGAGGGCGCGCACATCGTGCTGTGGGAGATGGCCACCTGGTACATGGAGTTCCTCGACGGCAGCTCCGCGCACGAGCTCGCGTGTGACACCGCCTCGCAGCAGGGCGTGGTGCAGGTGGGCGCGGCGGGGAACCTCGGCGGCTCGCAGAAGCACCGGGTCCGCACGCACGCGCCGCAGAGCACCGAGACCGTGCCGCTGGTCATCCCCGGCGGGCAGACGCAGTACGTCCTCGGCAACTTCCTCTGGCGCGGGAGCATGGGCCAGCTCTCCTTCCAGGTGCAGACGGCCTCCGGCCCCGTCACCCTCTCCGGCGCGAGCGGCCAGGCCCAGCTCGGGAACGACGTGCTCCAGTGGCAGCGCGCGGCCTCGCAGCGCGGCACGCAGATGCTCCTCTTCTATCTGTTGCCGAGGCAGGGCGGGACGATGGCGGGGCGAACGCTCGAGTTCTCCGTCACCAACTCCGGCGCGCAGGTGGAGCTCCACGGCTACGTGACCGACAGCTACTCGTCGTGGGGGCTCGGCGTGCACTGGCCGCTGGAGACCGGCGCCACCGACAGGGGGACCTACGGGACGCCGGGCGTCGGCGACCACACGATCGCGGTGGGCACGCAGTACCTGGACTTCGTTCCCGAGGGGGAGACGGCGGGGGCGCTGGCGTCGCACTCGGGGCAGGGGCCGCGGATCGACGGGATGGACACGGTGGACTTCGTCGCGCCGGAGGATCACGTGACCGCGATCACCATGGACGGGTGGGCGCCGCACGGCGCGCTGATGGTGGGCGGCGGCACCTCCAACGCGTCGCCGGTGGCGGTGGGCGTGATGGCCGCGCTCAAGGGACTGCGCCCCCACGCGACGCCGGGGGAGCTCGGCGATCTCCTCCGCGACTTCGCGCTCTCCGAGCCCCAGATGGGACCCATCCCCAACGACCGGTGGGGCTACGGGAAGATCCGGGGCTTCCGCGCGCACCACGATGGCGTCGCCCCGAGACAGAGCGCGCCGCCTTCCGCGGTGGGGACAGCGCAGCGCCGCGGCGAGGAGCTGTGGCTGGATGCATCGGGCAGCTCGGATCCGGAGGGCGAGCCGCTGCGCTACTTCTGGGACGTCGACTACGACGGCACCTTCGAGCCCGGTCCCGTCGACGCGCCCGTGCGCACGCTGCCGCTGCCTCCCGAGCCGGTCACCCACGCCCGTCTGCGCGTGGTGGATCCGCAAGGCTTCGACGCCACCGTGCTGGTGCCCCTCACCGACGGGCCGCCTCCAACCGATGGGGGCACGCCGCCGCCGGACGGTGGCAGCGGGCCGGGTGGAGGAGGGGTCATCGTCCCCGAGCAGCGGCATGAGCTGGGTCCTGCGGCCTCGGGCTGCGCGGTGGCCGTGACGTGGAGCGGCGGAGGGCTGTGGGCGCTGGTGCTGCTGATGGGCGTCGCGACGGTCCGCCGAGGGCGCTCGTCATTCGACAGGCCGCGCCTTCGGCGATAGGAAGGGCGGCACGGAACGGGCGTTCCGTAGGAGGGGAGCGCTTGCGCGTCCTGGGAGTGGATCCCGGCAGCCGGTTCACCGGCT
>CAZCWA010000433.1:0-2758 GCA_964502265.1 uncultured Myxococcaceae bacterium
CAGCGCGCGGACCCGCTCCGCGTAGGCGCGGATGACGTCGGTGGCGAGCGCGGGGCGGGCCTCGAGCTGGGCGCGGAAGTCACGGCCCTCGATGGACCACACCTCCGCCTCGCCCGCGGCCACCGAGAGCTCCTCGATGGCGGTGCCGTCCGGCCGGAAGAGGTCCCCGAAGAGGTCACCCGGACGGAGGATCGCCGTCACCGAGCGCGCGCTGTTCTTGCCCACCCGCATCAGGCGGACCCGGCCGCTCTTGAGGAGGTACACGCGGTCCTGCGTGTCACCGGGGCGGTAGATCACCGAGTTGTGGGGGAAGGTCTCGACCTTGAAGTAGCCCTTGAAGTCGAGGACGTCCGCCCCCGGCTGCATCTTGTTCATCGTCACCGTCATGCCGGACGAGGTCGTCTGCATGGGGACGATCACGTTGGAGCCGATGGGGCCGAGGGGACGATGGTAGCCGTGCATGGTCTGGATCTCCTGGGGGAACGCGGTGGGGAAACTGTGCGCTTGCGTGCGCTCCCCTCTCCAAGCCCCATGCCAACCAGACGACGCTCGGGTGCGACGAAAAAACGTCCACCTTTCGCGGACTTGTGAAACCGGACGTTGCCGCAGGGCGCCAAGCGTCCGCTGGTGATCACGGAACGTTTAAACGACCTGTAGCAGTTGAACGAATCGTTCAAGCGGGGGCGGTCAATGTCCGCCACCCGATTCTTTCACGGCTGATCGGCGCGGTCGGAGGCGGCGGCGGCGCGGGCGGGGATGCCGTACTTCAGCAGCTTGCGCTCCAGGGTGGGGCGGCTGATCCCGAGCACCTGGCAGGTGCGGCCCTTGTGCCCGTCGGTGGCGGCGAGCGCGCGGATGATCAGCACCCGCTCGGCCTCGTCCAGGGTGGGGATGCGGGCCGGATCCTCGCCCGGGACGCCCGAGAGCCACCGCGCGAGGTCCTGCGCCGCGGACGGGGCGGTGGGCTGCGGCGCGGGCGTCTCCAGCGCGGGGAGGTTCTCCGCCAGCAGCACCTCGCCGGGCGAGAGCACCACCGCGCGGGTGAGGACGTTCTCCAATTCGCGCACGTTGCCGCGCCAGGGCAGCCGGCACATGTGCTCGAGCACCTCGGCGGGGACGCGGGTGACGCGCTTGTGGACCTTCTCGTTGATCCGCTCCAGCAGGTGGTGGACGAGCGGGGGAATGTCCTCGCGCCGCTCGCGCAGGGACGGCAGCCGCAGGGTGATCACCTTCAGCCGCTGGTAGAGGTCCTCGCGGAAGCGCCCCAGCGCGACCTCCTCGGCGAGGTCCCGGTGGGTGGCGGCGATCACCCGCGCCCGCAGCCGCAGCCGCTTCACCCCGCCCACCCGCTCGAACTCGCGCTCCTGCAGGACCCGGAGCAGCTTGGCCTGCAGCATGGGCGAGAGGTCGCCTATCTCGTCGAGGAAGACGGTCCCGTCCTCCGCCAGCTCGAACTTGCCGATCTTGGTGGTGGCGGCGCCGGTGAACGCGCCCTTCTCGTGGCCGAAGAGCTCGCTCTCCAGCAGCGTCTCCACGATCGCCGAGCAGTTGATCCCCACGAAGGGCCGCGGCTCGTCGTTGGAGAAGTCGTGGATGACGCGCGCCACCAGCTCCTTGCCGGTGCCGGACTCGCCGTTGATCAGCACCGTGGCGCGGGAGGCGGCGACCTTGCCGATCTCCTTCACCAGCTCCTGCATCTTGGGGCTGCTGCCCACGATGTCGCCGAGCTTGAAGGCCTTGGTCTCCTTCGCCACCTGTTCGGCGCGGCGGGAGAGCCTGCGCACCGAGAGCGCGCGGTTCACCACCAGGTCGAGGGCCGCCGGATCCGGAAAGGGCTTGTGGATGTAGTCGAAGGCGCCGGCCTTCATCGCCCGGATCGTCGTCTCCATGTCGTGGTGCGCGGTGACGATGACGATGGGCGCGTCGCCGCAGGCCTGGCGCAGCGGCTCGATGATCTCCAGCCCCGACCGGTCGGGGAGCATCATGTCCAGGATCACCAGGGACGGCTGGGCGTCGGGGGCCACGCGCAGGGCCTCGCCGGCGGTGGAGGCGGTGACCACGTGGAAGCCCTGGCCGTTCTCCAGCTTCGAGTCCTCGAAGTGCATCTTGAGGTTCTCGAGCAGCGAGTGGTCGTCGTCGACGAGGAGCAGGGTCTCCATGCGGGTCGGCTCAGGCGGGGAAGGTGAGGGTGAAGAGCGCGCCCTCGGGACCGAGCGGCTCGGCGGTGACGTCGCCGCCCTGGTGCTGGAGCACGCGCCGCAGCGCCGCCAGGGACAGCCCGGCCCCACGCGCGAGGCGGGAGCCGAAGGGCTCGAAGAGGGTGGCGCGCTCCTCTGGCAGCACCGTGGCCGCGCGGTCCGGCACACGCAGCTCGGCGCCCCCGGGCACCTCGCGCAGCTCCACCGTCAGGGTCTCGTCCTCCGAAAGCCCCATCGCCACGTTGAGCAGGAGCTGCGCGAGCACCAGCCGCAGGCGGTGACCTTCCACCCGCACCTTCGCCAGCTCCTCTGGCCCGTCGAACTGGACCGAGATCCGCCGCTCGGCCAGCTCGGGTTCGACGAGGCTGAGCGCGTCCTTGAGCACCGTCCGAAGCGACGTGGGCTCGCGGTGCGGCGGCAGCTCTCGCGCGTACTCGGAGAGCAGCCCGAGCATCCGCTCCATGGTCCGGATCTCCCGGTTGGCCAGGGTCAGCCTGCGCGCGTCCCGTTCGGAGAGGCCCGGGTTCCGGGCGAGGGTCTGCACCGCCATCTTCACCGAC
>CAZCWA010000433.1:2858-4832 GCA_964502265.1 uncultured Myxococcaceae bacterium
CCGTTCGGAGAGGCCCGGGTTCCGGGCGAGGGTCTGCACCGCCATCTTCACCGACAAGAGAGGGTTCCGGATCTCGTGCGAGAGCGACGAGGCCAGCCTCGAGAGCTGCAGCGGCGGGGCCCCGGCGAGAAACGCATAGGAGTCCACCACCTGGCCGAATGCCTGGCCCTCGGCCTGCCGCGCGAGCGCCACCCGCAGCAGCGTGGGCTCCTCGATGGGCCGGGCCCCGATGAAGTCCACCGCGGCGGGCTCTTCCGGGCCGGCGGGAACCTTCCGGAGCAGGTCTGCCACCGCGTCCGCCGAGGTGCCGAGCGCCTCGTGCAGGGGCAGGCCCACCAGCGCATCCGCGGACTTCCCGAGCACCTTCCGGCACGCGCCCGCGGCGGCGGTCACCCGACCTGCCTCGTCCCACGCCAGCTCGCACGCCCCCAGCAGTTCCGCGTCCATCGGCCGGCGACTCTATCGGCACCCACCGGGATGGGCACCTTCCGATTCGGGCGCGGGGGAGACTGATCGACCTGCTGCCCGCCCGCCACGCTGGCGGGCCCGGCGCCCTGCTAGGTTCCCCCGCCGATGCTGCAGCGGTCGTCCAACGGTTCGGCTTCAGACCCCGGCGCATGGGTGCGCGCGCTTCTTCCGGGTCCCTCGGGCCTGCTGTGGGCCTGCGCCGCCGTGCTCCTGGGCGCCGCGGTGCTGGCGCCGTTGTGGGATCCGGACCTCTGGTGGCACCTCGCGGTGGGGCAGTGGATCGCCGAACACGGCCAGGTGCCCCGTGCCGATCCGTTCGCGGCCGCGGGACAGGCCCGCCCCTGGCTCGCGCATGAGTGGTTCTTCGAGGTCCTGCTCTACGGCGTCCACCGCGTGGCGGGCGAACCGGGCCTGGTGCTGCTGCCGGCGCTGGCCGCCGCGGCGACGAGCGCCTTCTGCCTTCGCCGGGCACACGTCCGCGGGGTGGCCGCGGTGGTGGGCGCGCCGGTGGTGCTGGTAGCGCTCTTCGGCACCCACGAGCTGTGGACCCAGCGCCCGCAGCTCTTCACCTACCTCTTCCTCGCGTGGGTGCTCTGCGATCTGCAGCGCTACACCGACGACGCGCGGGTGGCGGAGCCGCGGGGCTGGCTCTCCCGGCTGCCGTGGCGGGTGGTGGCGGTGGTCGCGGTCTGGGCCAACCTCCACGGCGCCTTCGTGGTCGCCGCGCTGGCGGTGATCGCACACCTCGCGGGTGCCGCCTTCGAGTCGCTCCGAGGCGACGTGATGGCGCGCGAGCGGGCGAAGGGGCTGGGGGCGCTGCTGCTCGCGGTCCTGCTGGCCGGCCTGCTGAACCCGCGCGGGTTCGGTCTCTACGGCCACGCGTTCATGTACGCCTCGAGCGACTGGCATGGGGTCGCCATCGTCGACTGGCAGTCGCCGAACTTCGCCGACCCGAGGCGGATGCTCTTTGCCGCGGTGATCCTGGGCGCCTTCGTGCTCGCCGGGTTGTCCCGGGGCACCGCCCGCACCGGAGACCTCCTGCTGGTGGCGGGCTTCACCTTCATGGCCCTGAGGTGGCAGCGCAACGTGCCCCTCGCGCTCATCGCCGCCGCGCCCCTGTGCGCCGTGTGGGCCCGTGCGGCGCTGCAGCGGGCCGACGTGCTTCGCCGGGAACCGTCGCCGGCCGCCGCGCCTCCGGTTCGACCCGGCCTGGGGCTCGCGCACCTGGGCGTGTTGGTGGCAGTGGGCGGGCTCTTCGCCGCCGCGCGCTGGCCCTGCACCGGCGGCGCGTGCGAGGAGGAGGGGAGGTTCCCTTCCGCGCTGGTGCAGCAGGTGAGGGCGGAGGGGCTCCCCCTTCCGGGCGGGCGGGGCCTCAACCACTTCGACTGGGGCGGCTACCTCCTCTGGCGCGCGCCGGGCGTGCCCGTCTACATCGATGGCCGGGCCCCCGAACTCGACAACGAGCGGCTGGGCCTCTACGGCCGGATCCACCGGCTCGAGCCGGGC
>CAZCWA010000434.1:0-4822 GCA_964502265.1 uncultured Myxococcaceae bacterium
GGGACCGCCTTCGAGATCTCGATGTGGACGATCGCGAAGAGCGTCCTCATCTTCCTGGGGATGCCGCTCCTCGCGGGCTACCTTACGCGAGCGCTGCTGGTCCGCAGCAAGGGAGAGGACTGGTACGAGGGGAAGTTCCTGCCGCGCCTGGGCCCCACCGCGCTGCTGGGCCTGCTCTACACCATCGTCCTCATGTTCGCGATGCAGGGGGACAAGATCACCCGGCTGCCCCTGGACGTCGTCCGCATCTCGATCCCGCTGGTGCTCTATTTCGGCCTGATGTTCGGGTTCGCCTTCTTCATCTCGAAGAAGCTCGGCTTCAGCTACGAGGAGACCGCGTCCGTGTCCTTCACCGCGGCGGGCAACAACTTCGAGCTGGCGATCGCGGTGGCCATCGGCGTTTTCGGGATCGCCTCGGGCGAGGCGCTCGCGGGCGTGGTGGGGCCGCTCATCGAAGTGCCGGCCCTGGTCGGGCTCGTCTACGTCTCGCTCTGGCTGAAGAAGCGACTGTTCCCCGATTCGGGCGAACCCGTCCTGCCGAAGAAGGTCACCTCGACGGAAGGGATGATCCGATGAGAAAGCGCGTCGTCTTCGCCTGCGTCCACAGCGCCGGCCGCTCGCAGATGGCGCAGGCGTTCTTCAACGCGCTCGTCTCGCCCGGAGTCGCGGAGGCGGTCGCCGCCGGAACGGAACCCGCCGAACGCGTGCACCCGGAGGTGCAGGAGGTCATGTCCGAGGCAGGCCTCGACCTCTCGCACGTGAAGCCGCAGCGCCTCACCGGGGACCTCGCCAAAGGCGCATCGCTGCTGGTGACGATGGGCTGCGGCGAGAATTGCCCGTACGTCCCGGGCCTGCGGGTGATCGACTGGCCGCTGTCGGACCCGAAGGGACAGGGCCCCGAAGCGGTGCGGCGCATCCGGGACGAGATACGCGGACGTGTACAGGCCCTGCTCGCCGAGGAGGGGTGGGCTCAGGAGTAGTCGTCCTCCCGCTGGAGGGATCCGGCGAAAACCTTGTGAGTGAACGTCCACCAGGCGCGGTGGTGGTTCGGGTGCGAGCCGCGAGGTACGACGCGCATGGATCTTCGCTCGTGATCAGTCGCGTTCTTCCCACGGCCTTCGGTGACCTCAGGTGGCGCGTCCGCGTGTTCGCAATGGCGGCAGTGCTCTTCGGCGCCTCCGCCTGCGTTCCGCTGGGCCCGCGCTTCACCCCGGAGGTGGCCTCCTCGTTCGTCCGCGACGACATGCGGCGGATGGAGACCGAGCACCTCGTCGTCTACTACCCGGCGCACGCGCGGGAGCGCTCCCTGGAGATCGCCTCGCGCCTCGATGCGTGCGTCATCCGCCTTCGCGCGCGGGTGGCCAGCGACACGCCCCGTCCGAAGGTGGTGGCCCTGCTCACCTCCTCCGAGTTCAACAACGCCTTCGTCCGCCCGCGCGCCGCCGGCATGCCGCTGGAGTCGGTGCTGCCGCTCCAGATGGGCGTCGAGCTGTTCAACCTCTTCGATCTCGGCGCGGCCAACCTCGGGGACATCGCCTGCCACGAGGCCGTGCACTACGTGCACCTCGAGCAGACCGACGGGCCGTGGGGCTTCGCCAACGACGTCTTCGGGGACCTCATCAGCCCGAACCTGCTGTTGGAGAGCTGGTTCATCGAAGGGCTCGCCACCTGGTTGGAGGGCTCGCTTGGCCACCGGGCCGGACGACCGCACAGCCCCGTCTGGACGAACGCCTTCCTCTCCGGTGTGTCCTCCGAAGGCGGCGCGGTTCCTCCCGCGCGGCTCCACCCGGAGGACCGCAGGCTGCTGCCGTGGGGCCCGCAGTACCTCGCCGGCGGCGCCTTCATCGAGTGGCTCGCGGAGACACACGGCGAGGACAAGCTCTGGGCGCTCATCGAGCGCCAGGGCCGCGCGCTCCTCTTCCCGTTCGGGGTCTCGCTGCGCTTCGAGACCATCTACGGCAAGCCGCTGGACGCGCTGCTGGACGACTTCGAAGCCCACCTGCGTCAGACGCTGCCTCATCGCGTGCGTGGGGGAGATCAGCGCGTGGTCGTGGAGGACGTCGGGTTCTTCGCGCGCCTCGCCTCGGGGCCGAAGGGCGAGCTGGCGGTGCTGTGGGACGGGCTCGATCAACCGACGGCGCTCGAGGTGCGGGAGCCGGACGGGACCTTGCGCTACCGCAGGGGACTTGCGCGCGTCCTGCCGGGCCGCCCCTGGATCATCCGCCGCCCCACCAGCGCCAGCGGCCTCTCCTTCAGCCCCGATGGCGCGCGGATCTACGTCTTCAGCGAGGAGCTCGATCACGACGGCGGAAGCACCTACGAGCTGCGCGCATTCGACGCGGCGAGCGGCAGGCACCAGCGCTCGTGGAAGAACCTGCGCGGGATGGGCGGTGGGCCGACGCCGGATGGAAGGGGCTACGTCTTCGTCCGGATGATCGAGGGCCGCTCGGAGCTGGCGCGGCTCGACCTCGAGACAGGTTCGGTGGAGACGCTGACCGCGCTCCACACCGGCGACTCGCTCGGGCCGCCGGCGGTCTCACCGGACGGAACGCAGATCGCCTTCGCGCGCAGGGAGACGCACGGCTTCGACCTCTGGCTGCGTGAGGCAGACGGCGCCCTTCGCCGGCTCACCCACGATGGCCGCTTCAACCAGGGCCCCCGGTGGGTGGACGCGCAGAGGATCGTCCACCTGCGAGAGGAGGACGGCCGCGCAGAGGTCTTCCTCCTCGACGTGGAGACCGGCCAGCGGCAGCGCGTGACGCAGGTGCCGTGGGGAGCGCTCGATCCCTCTCCGATGCCGGGCGGCACCGTTGCGTTCCTCAACCGCGATGGCTGGCGCTGGACGGTGGACGCGGTGCCATGGCGCGCACGCGAAGGCTGGGACGATCCCCCGGCGACGCTTCCACCGCCGAGCGAACGAACCGACGCGCCGGCCGAGGTGGCCTCGCTGCGGATCTCGAGCGACGCGCCCTACTCGCCTTTCGACGAGCTCTTCGTTCCCCGCCTGCGCGGTCCGAGCTTCGTCGGGATCATGGGGTTCGGCGGCGAGGTCTACCCGAACGTCGCCCTCGGGGCCGTCGGCTTCGATCGCCTCGGCTGGCACACGTGGCAGGTGATCCTCGGCTACGACGCGTTCACCCGCGCGCCGTACGGTCAGCTCGGGTGGGGCACCTCGCTGCTGGCGCCCTGGTTCCTCTCGGCCACCGCGTCCCACCAGACCCAGCTCGCGCTGCTCCGTCCCGCCGGTCTCGCACCCGACGAGCGCGCCACTGCGTTCGACGAGGTCCGCCACCACGACCTGCAGGTCTCCCTGCGCGCCTCGCGGCCCATCTACGCGCTCAACGTCTCCTTCGGACTCGAAGGGCTGCAGCGCACCCGGCAGGTGGATCGCGCACACGATGTGGGCCTGCGCGAGGATCGGCGCGTGCGTCTGCTCGGACCCGGGGTCTTCGCGGGCTGGGCGGCATCCGAAGCCACGCCCTACGCCGGTGCCCGCCGGGGGCTGTCGGCCTCGCTCGCACTCACCGCCTTTCCGCGTGCGCTCGGGAGCGACGTGAACCTGGGCGACGGCCGGGCCGAGGTGGGCGCGGTCCTCCCCCTCCCGCTCTCCCGCCGCCACACGCTCTCCCTCTCCCTCCGGGGCCGCGCGGTGGTGGGGCCCGAACGGGGCCTGCTCCAGGTGGGCGGACTCCCCTCGACCTTCGGATACACCTCGGCAGATCCGCGCGAGCAGGAGGATCGTCCCAGCGCCCGCAACGCGTTCCTTCCGCCCATCGCCTTCAGCGAGCCGGCGCGCGGCTTCGAAGACGTCGCCTTCCAGGCCTCGCGGGTCGGGCTGCTGGGCGCGCGGTACCGCTACCCCATCCCCATCGACCGCGGCAGCACCTCCACGCTCTGGCTCTTCTCCTCGCTCTTCGTGCGCCAGGTGGAGCTGGAGGGCTTCTTCGAGGGACTGCGCACCGATGTCCGCGAAGAGGGCCCGGTGGCGGCGCTGGGCGGCTCTCTGCGCGTGCGTCTCACCTACGCGTCGGCGGCGCGCTTCTCGTTGCTCGCGCAGGCGGCGTGGCGGACGCGGCCCGACCTTCCGGTGGTCTACATGGTGGGTGTGGCGGCGGACTGAGGCGCCACAGCCCGCCTCCGGACCTACACGTCCGCGCGACGCGGCGTGATGGCGTTGGCGCCGAATCCGACCTTGGTCCTATGGTGATCTTCCTCCGGCAGTCCTCATCCGCCCGGAGGAAGGAGCGCGCATGCCCAGGCTCGTCGTGGATCTGGTGGGTACGGTCTTCGGCTTCGACCCGCTCCGGCAACGACTGATGTCCATCGGCGCGCCGGACCACGCGCTGGAGCTGTGGCTGGCGGAGGCGGAGAGGGATCAGCTCGCGCTCGCGCTCGCCGGAGACTGGGCGCCGCTGGAAGAGGTCCTCGCCGCTTCGCTCCCGCGCATCCTCACCGCCTTCCCCGGAGCCACCACCGATCCGGGACGTCAGGCGCTCGTGCTCAAGGGCCTGTCGGTCCTCGACCCGCTGGAGGGTGTTCAGGCCGCGCTCGAAGCGCTCGCGGCCGCCGGCTTCGTGATGGAGACGCTCTCCCTGACCAGCGATGCGGTGGCAGGCGCCCTGCTCGATCGCAGCGGGCTGCGCGATCACTTCGCGGCCCTGCACGCCGGCCCCATCCCGAGGGTCCTTCAGCAGCTCGGCGGCGAAGGAGACACCTGGCTGGCCACCGCGCGCGGATCCCTGCTCGCCATCGCGCGGTCCACCGGGCTTCGGACGATCTGGATCTCCCGCCGCGAGCGCGCGCTGTCCGCCGCGATGCCGGC
>CAZCWA010000435.1:0-4811 GCA_964502265.1 uncultured Myxococcaceae bacterium
GCCGCGTTGAGCGCGAGGAGATTGGTCTGGAAGGCGATGTCGTTGATGTCCCGGATGATGGCCGCGGTGCCCTCCGCCGAGCCGCGGATCCGCTCCATGGCGGTGTTCATCTTCGCCATCGCCGCGCCGCCTTCGTTGGAGGCCTCGCGGGCGGTGGAGGAGAGCGTGTCGGCGCGCTCTGCCGCGGCAACGTTCTGCTTCGTCATCGAGCTCATCTGCTCGATGCTGGAGGACGTCTCCTCGAGGCTGCGCGCCTGCTCGGACGCGCCCTGGGCCACCGCCTGCGAGGTGGAGGCGATCTGCCCGGACGCCGAGGCCACCTGCTCCGCCGCCGTCGCCACCGCGGCGAGGCTGTCGTCGAGCTTCTCGATCGCGGCGTTCATCGAGCGCTGCATCCGTGAGAAGTCTCCCTTGAAGTCGCCCTGCATCCGCGCGGTGAGGTCGTGGGCGGCCACCCGGTCGAGCACGCGGCCCGCCTCGCCCACCGGGAGGAACACGGCGTCGAGCATCCGGTTGAGGCCCTGCACCAGCTCCGCGTATGCGCCCGAGAACCTCGAGGGATCCCCGCGCGTGGCCAGGTCGCCCACCTCCGCGGCCCGGATGAGGCGCTGCGTCTCCTGCACCACGCCGTCCAGCGCGACCACCGTGCCCGAGAGGCTGCGGGAGGCGACGTCCGCCTTCGACCGCGGCACCACCTGCACCGAGAGATCCCCGCGGCCGACCGCCTCCGCCGCACCGGCCAGTCCCCGCAGATAGTCGATGGAGCCCCGGAACGAGTCGGCCAGTTGGCCCAGCTCGCCCTTCGAACCGTGATCGATCTGCTGCGACACGTCTCCGCGGGCGACCGCCTCCGCGACCTCGGTCATCTTCTTGAGCGGGCGGGTGATGGAGCGGATGACGAAGATTCCGGCGGCGATCAGCAGAAGCTGCGCCAGCGTGCTGGAGACCTTCATGACGTTCGTGACCGATGCCTGGCTGGCCCGGCTCTCCACCGCCATGGCCGAGCTGTAGTCGCGCGCGGCCTTCCCCACGCCCTCGAGCGCCGAGCGGAACCGGGGGTTGAGCGGCAGCGCGCGCTCCGCCCAGACCGGATACGCCTGCGCGTGGGTGCCCCGCTCCATCTCGCGCCACACCTCGTCGATGGCCGCGCTCCAGGCGCGGTGGCTGTCGACGAAGGCGACCCACGCGGCGTCCTCCGTCTTTCCGCGCGGCAGGGCCTCGTAGTCCGCCCAGGCCTGCTCGAACCGCCCCCTCGCCTCTTCGAAGGCTTCGCGCCCCCGCTGCACCCGGCCCGCCTCGCCCTCGAGGAGGCCGTGCATTCCCCGCTGGGTCTGCCAGATCATCGCGGTGCCGGACTCGTTCAGCAGGTCGAGCGCGGACAGCCTGGGCACCACCCGCTCCGCGTAGTCATCGATGCCGTTGCCCAGACGGCTCAGCGCCGTGAAGCCCAGCACCGCGACGACTGCCTGGCCGGCGAGCATCGCGACGAGGAGGAGGACGATGCGGCCCTTGATGGTGTGCAGGAAGTTCATGGCGTAGACGCCACGACTGCACTGGCGGTGCCAACGGCGCGTCGCGCCCCCGCTCCTCTGGATGCTGTCCGCTGCCTCCTGCCGGGCAGGCACCAGGCGCCGGGTGAGACGTGACCCGTGCAGTGCCGGGCACCCGCTCGACAGCGAGCCCGAGGGGGCGGTGCTCCCCCTCCAGCCGGGCGCACGCTCAGACCGCGCGCAGGCCCCGGATGACGCGCCGCCGCTCGCGCGTGAAGGTCACCGCGGTGGTGATGCCTTCGCCGGTGGTCGAGGCCAGGGTGAAGGACGGATACCCCTCCCCGGTCATCCCGATGCCCGAGTAGGACGGGCCGTTGGTGACGAGGAGCGTGGTTCGCAGCGTGCGCGCCATGCGATCGACCACGTCCAGCCGCTGCGAGTGGATGACCGCGGAGTGCCCGAATCCCTGCTCGGCAGCGCGCGCGGCGGCGATGCACGCGTCCACGTCCGGCAGCCGCGAGAACGGCAGCACCGGCATCATCAGCTCCGCGAAGACCAGCGGATGTTCGGCCGCGACCTCGACCAGGAGAAGGCGGGTTCCGGAGGGGACGGTGATGTCGGCGGCGCGGGCGATCTCCTCCACGCTCCGGCCGACCAGCTCCCGCGCCGGCCGCCCCCCGGGGAGGACGCGCGACACCAGCCGCTCCAGCTCGGCGCCCGTGACCTCGAAGGCGCCCTGCCGCGCCAGCTCCGACTTCAGCCGGTCTGCGATCGAGTCGACGGCGAAGACCTCCTTCTCGCAGAAGCACAGGACGTTGTTGTCGAACGAGGCGCCGTCCACGATGCAGCGGGCGGCGTCCTCGAGGACCGCGGTCTCGTCCACCACGACGGGGGGATTCCCCGGCCCCGCGGCGATGGCGCGCTTGCCGCTCTCCAGCGCGAGCTTCACCACCTTCGCGCCGCCGGTCGCGACGACCAGCCGCACCAGCGGATGCGTGAAGAGCGCGCGGCCGGCGTCCATGCTCGGATCGGAGAGGACACACACCAGGTTCGCCGGGCCTCCCGCCTCGACGATCGCGTCGTTGACGAGCCCCACGAAGTACGCCGCCACGTGCCGCGCGCCCGGATGCGCAAGGAAGACCACCGCGTTGCCGCCGGCCAGCATGCTGATGCTGTTGTTGATCATCAGCTCGGTCGCGCCGGTGGAGGGCGCGGTCGCGGCGATGACGCCATACGGCGACCGCTCCAGAAGTCCCATCCCCTCGTCGCCGGCGGTGAGCGCGACGGCGCTGCGGAGCAGCTCGGTTCCCGGAGTCTGCTGCGCCGCGAGGAGGTGCTTGGCGACCTTGCCCTGCACCGTTCCGAGCCCCGTTTCCTGAAGCGCGCGCTCCGCCAGATCCGTGGCGTGCGCGACGCCCACCGCCCGGATGGCGTCCAGCACCGGCTCGCGCAGTTGAAGGGGACGCTCGGCCCAGACCCGCTGCGCTGCGGCCGCGGCCTCACAGGCCAGGGAGACGTCGGCGAAGACGCCGGACGCTCGGGAAACAGTCGAGCATAGGTGACCCGGGGCAGGCGCGGGCACCGCTCCGCTCAGGTGGACGTCGTTTGGCTGATAGGGAACAAACATCGGCCGCTCCTACTCCTCGGGAGGGTGGCACTCAAGTCCGGCCATTCGTGGGGCGCACCCGCACGGACGCGGCACGCGGGCCCGGTCGGTCCGGGTCCATCTTCTGGTAGAGGGGGCGCATGCCTTGTCCTCTCTGGGCGCTCGCGGTCACGGCGCTTGGCGTGGCGGCCCCGGGTGACAGACCGCCGCTTCCGCGCTTCCAGCTCGAGTACCTGCGCACGCCCGGGACCGACCACTGTCCGGACAGGACGAGCTTTGCGCGCGGGGTCTCCGCCCGGCTGGGCACGAACCCCTTCGACGAGGAGTCCTCTCAGCGGATGGTGGTCCAGATCCGCACCGAAGGGGCGGGCCTGCACGGGCAGGTGGCGGTGTTCGAAGGGGTGGAGCTGATCGGCAGTCGCGAGGTGACCTCGGAGACGAACGACTGCGCGGAGCTCGCCCGTTCGCTGGAGCTCGCGGTGGCCATCGCCGTCGACCCCTTCCACGCCCCCGCCGAGGCCACGCCTGAAGAACCCGTGCCCGTGCCCCGGCCGCCCGATCCCGCGCCGCCCGCGCCAGCCCAATCGCCGCCCTTCACGCTTCTCCTGGGCATCGGAGCGAGCGGCTCCTACGGCAGCGTGCCGACGCTTGCGCCCGGTGGACTTGCGCGCGTGGACCTCGGGCGGGGACGCGCGGCGCTGGTGGTGGAGGGGCGCTGGGAGCAGGGCTCACGCATCGCGGCCGGATCCGGCAGCCTCGCCGCGTCGCTGCAGCAGGTGCTCATTGCGCCGTGCCTGCGGCAGGGCTGGCTGGACGCCTGCGCGTGGGCGAGCGTCGGCGCCTTCCGCGGCGAAGGCCGGGACCTGGCGGAACCGCGCCGGCTCACCACGCTTCACGCGGCCCTGGGTGGGCGACTGGCGGCACGGGCGGCGCTGACCTCGCACCTGTTCCTGCTCGGGCACGTCGACCTCTCGTCGCCCTTGACCCCAACCGTCCTGCTCGTGGACGGCCAGCAGGCCTGGAGGTCCTCGCCGGTGGGCATTTCGGCGGGCGTGGGCCTGGGCGTCCAGAGTCTGTGATGGATCGGGGAGGCCGCCTCCAAATGAAGGGTGGAGTGAATGCCCTTCGGATGGTGACCGATGACTCGACCTTCGCCGAGCTCTACGAGCGCGAGGTGGACTACGTCTACGCCACGTTGCAGCGGCTGCGCGTCCCCGCCGCGGACCTGCCGGACGTGGTGCACGACGTCTTCCTCGTGGTCCACGCGCGCCTTCACACCTGGGACCGCTCCCGGCCGGTGCGCCCGTGGCTCTTCGGAATCGCGTTGAGGGTGGTCTCGGACCTGCAGAAGTCGGCGCGCGTCCGACGTGAAGTGCTCGAGCCGCCGGCGGAGCTGGCAGACCCGGCGGTGCCTGTGGACGACCAGCTCGCCCGAAAGCAGGACAGGGAGCTGGTGCACCGGGCGCTGGGGACATTGGAGCTGGAGTTCCGCGCCGTGTTCATCCTCCACGAGCTCGACGGCGTCTCCATCCCGGAGATCGCCGAGCCGCTGTCCGTCTCCGTCAACACGCTCTACTCCCGGCTGCGCATCGCGCGGAAGAAGTTTGCCGAGGCCATTCGCCGGGAGCAGCTCCGCAGAGGTGTCCCATGAGTCGTTCCGAACTCGACCCGGACATCCAGAGGCTCCTCGACGCCGCGCGGGACGTTCCCCCGGT
>CAZCWA010000436.1:0-4772 GCA_964502265.1 uncultured Myxococcaceae bacterium
CAGGCCCAGGTACGGATCGAGCCCGTCCGCGAGCGCCTCCTCCTCCACCGAGCCGTGCCCCTCCTCGTCGAAGCGGTAGAGCATCACCCGGTCGAAGCCGGTGATGCGGCGCACCTCGCGCACCACCCGCGCCGCGAGCTGCGGAAAGGTCTCGCTGCCCGCCAGCGACTCCAGCGCCAGCCGGAGCGGCAGGCGGCGCGCATCCTGGGTGGCCGGATCCCCGGAGACCGGCTCGAGCTCCACGAAGAGCACGCCCTGGTGCGCGTGCAGGATCGCCTCGAACGGACGCCCCGCCACCTCGACGGGCAGCGGGTTCGCCACCTCCCAGCGCCGGTGCGCGGCCACAGCCCTCACCGCCTCCGCGCCCTCGCTCCCGAGCACCGCCGCCAGCGGCTGCCCCGGGATCGCCTCGACCGGGCGCTCGAGCAGCGGCGCCACGTTCTCGCTCACCTGCGACACCACGAACGTCCTCGGATCGACCGCGAAGAGGAAGCCGTGCGGCTGGATCGCGCCGGGGATGTGGATGGGCTCGGCGTCGCAGTTCCCCAGGTCGACGGGGAGCCGCTCACCGGACAAGGGACGACTCCATCCAGGCGTTCAGGCGCGCGAAGGTGTCAGACGCGGCCGCGATCACGCGCGCCCCATCCGCTCCGTCCAGGGGCAGCGACTCGAGCCAGCCCACCACCTCCCTCCAGCGCGCCGCCGTGCCGTCCCCATCTCCGATGAAGAACGCGGCCCCGTTCTCGCGGCCCAGCGACAGGCGCCTTGCGAGCGCGCGGGACACCACCTGCCCGCCGAGCGACGCGCCCTCGACGACGTACAGCCAGCCGGCCACCTGCTCCCGCCCCGTCAACGGAAGCGGCAGGCAACGGGGGACCGCGGCCAGCTCCGCGGAGGTGGCGCCCAGCGCGCGCAGATCCGCCTCGAGCAGCGCGCTGCGATCACGCAGCGGAAACGGAAGCGCCGCGCCGAAAGCCGGAAGCTGCGCCTCGTGCGGGGCGTAGAAGCCGAGGAAGCACTCCAGGATCCTCCGGTAGACGCCTGCGGTGAGGTCCCCGGCGAGCAGCGGAAGCCGGGACTCGACCTGCTGGTGCAACGTGGCGGTGGCGCGCTTCAGCTCTGCGCGGAGGGACGGCTCGCGCTCCAGTGCTCTCATGGGCCGCGAGACTAGAGGGGTGCGGCGAAGGCCCAAGGCGAACGTCGCAGCGCGCGTCACGTTTCAAACCGTGCGGTTCGCGATCCGGGACATCGCGGGCGGGGGAGAACTCGCGCAGCCTGCCCGTGGGAGGACGTCACATGGATGAGGGGCTGAGGGAGGTGCTGGAGTCGGTGAAGCGGCTGCTGATCGCGTTCGCGCTCGGGCTGCCGGTGGGATGGGAGCGCGAGGCCCTCCACCGCACGCCGGGCCTGCGGACCTTTCCGCTGGTGGCGATGGGCTCGTGCGGGTTCATGCTGATCGGGATCACCACCTTCGAGACCCACGCCGACGCGCAGGCCCGCGTGATCCAGGGGCTGCTCTCCGGCATCGGGTTCATCGGCGGGGGGGCGATCCTCAAGGGCATCCACGACGTCGCCGGCGTCTCCACCGCGGTCAGCATCTGGATCACCGCCGCCATCGGCGTGGCCGTCGCGTACGACCACTACACGGTGGCGATCGTCCTCTCGCTCACCACCCTGGTCACCCTCCACATGATGCGGACGAAGAAGGACAAGGAGGCGCGGGAGGATGCCGCGGAGGACCGGGCGCGTGAGCAGGAGGCGGAGGCAGAGGAGGCGGAGGCGCAGGCGGAGGACGCCAAATCTAAGGGCCGCTGACGACGTCGTAGCCCACCTTCACCACCAGGGCCGCGACGACCAGCAGCACCACGAAGCGGATGAGCCGTGCCCCGCCCTTCACCGCGAGGTGCGCGCCGATGAAGCCGCCGGCGAACTGGCCCGCCGCCATCGGCAGCGCGACCTTCCACAGCACCAGCCCCTGCAGCCCGAAGAACGCGACCGCGGCGAGGTTGGAGGCGAAGTTCACCACCTTGGCGTCGGCTGTGGCCTGCGGCAGCGGCAGCGCGAGCAGCCCCACGAACAGCGCGATGAGGAAGGTCCCGGTGCCCGGTCCGAAGAACCCGTCCCACGTCCCGATGACCAGCGCGATGAGCCCCGCGCGCGCGGCGGCGTGTCCTCGGGGAAGCGCCGGCCGCACGCCCTCACGCGGGCGGTAGAGGGCCATGAAGACCGCCACCGCCAACAGGAGGAAGAGCACCACCGGGCGCAGCGCCGCGGGGTCCAGCATCAGCACGCCGGCCGCCCCGAGGAGCGAGCCTGCGAACCCCAGCGGAAAGGTGAGCCGCGCGCGCCGCGTCTGCACCAGGCCCGCGCGGTGGTAGCGGAACAGCGCGGCGAAGGAGCCGAAGACCGACTGGCCCTTGTTGGTGCCCAGCGCGAGGTGCGGCGGAAGCCCCACCGCCAGCAGCGCGGGGAGGGTGATGAGGCCGCCGCCGCCCGCGATCGCATCCACCACCCCGGCGGCGAACGCGGCCGCGACCAGCAGTCCCATCTCCCACAGGCCGAGCTCCACGCGCCGGCGCTCATAGGGGCAGCCCGCGCCGGGCGTCAAGGCATGCAGGCGGCCGGGCGCCTTCGTCCACTGCCGGGCAATCGCCGGTGTGCCACGCCGGGAGGGCAGCTACATTGTCCGGCGTGGCCATCGCCTTCTTCGACCTCGACCGCACGTTGATCGCCGGCAACTCGGCGGTGCTGTGGCTGCGCAGCGAGGTCCGCCTCGGAAACATCTCGCGGGTGAAGGGCGCGCTCGCCTCCTTGTGGGTGGCCCGCTACCACCTCGGCTTCGCCGGCAAGGGCGACGGGCTGCGGCACGCCATCTCCATGCTCACCGGCAGCGAGGAGAGCCTTTTGCGCGAGCGCTCGGCGGCCTTCTACGAGACCCACGTCCGCGGGCTCTACCGCCCGGGCGCGCGCGAAGCCCTGGAGGCCCACCGCCGCGAGGGCCACAAGCGGGTGCTGCTGACCTCCTCCTCGGCGTACATCGCGGAGCAGGTGGCGAAGGATCTGGAGCTGGACGCGGTCCTCTGCAACCGCTTCGAGGTGGACGAGACCGGCCTGTACACCGGCCGCCCGCTGGGCGAGCTCTGCTACGGCGACGGGAAGCTCTCGCACGCGCTCGGCTATGCGCACGCGCACGGGGCCGATCTCTCGGACTGCGCCTTCTACACCGACAGCTACGCGGACATCCCGGTGATGCGCGAGGTGGGCCGGCCGGTGGCGGTGAACCCGGACATGCGGCTGCGGCGCGAGGCCCTCGCGCGCGGCTGGGAGGTCGTGGACTGGGGCGTCCCCCAGATCCTCTCCACCGCGCTCGACGGAACGGCGGGCTGAGAGGCAACCGGGCGAGCCCCCGCACCCGTCCGGTGACGCGCCTGCGGAATGCCGCGTGACCACATCAGTGGGGTGGAACTCTCGGACGTCCAGGGCCTGGTCGAAGGCTTCAGCTACCCCGCGGTGATGCTGCTCCTGGTGGCCTGTGGCCTGGGCGCGCCGCTCTCCGAGGACGTGATCCTCGTGGTGGGCGGCTTCGTCACCGCGCGCTCGGGCGGGAACCTCTGGCTGATGATGCTCACCGCGTGGCTGGGCCTTCTGGCGGGGGACTCGCTGCTCTTCCGCATCGGCGCGAGGTGCGGCCCGCGCGCGGTGCGCCTGCGGTGGGTGTCCCGGGTGCTCACGCCGGAGCGGGTGGCGCGCGCGCACAGACACTTCGACCGGCACGGCGCGCTGACGATCTTCGCCGTCCGCTTCTGCATCGGCCTTCGCGCGGTGACCTTCCTCACCGCGGGCATGAGCGGGATGAAGTACCGGCGCTTCGCGCTCGCGGACGGCCTGGCGGCGGCGATCTACGCGCCGTTGCTGGTGTGGCTCGGACACCGCTTCGGCCAGGCGGTGCTGAAGGACGTCCAGGCCACGCTCACCTGGCTGCTGGTGACGCTGCTGTGCGCGGGGACAATCGCGCTCGGCGTGCGGTGGATGCGGCGGCGGGCGCTCCTGCGCAGCCGCCCTGGCGGGGCGGTCTGATTCCCGGCGAAGGCTCCGCGTTCCCAGCGGAAGGAACACCCTTTCCCACCGACTGTCGGCCCGTGAGCGGCGAGGGCCCCTCTTCGGGCGCGAAGGGTCCAAGGGGCGATGGCATGGGGCGTGCTCGGACGGGGTGGGCGGACGGGAGGACGGGTGGGGAACCTGGGCTGGTACACGACACGGGCAAGACAGCTCTCGCCGGGGGACGTGGCGAAGGTGGCGGCGAGGCGGGCGTGGCGCACCGCGCGGCAGCTCCTCTATCGCTACGGGCAGGCGCCCACCGAGGCCGAGCTTCTGGCGGCGTTCGGGGCCTCGTCGCCCGAAGCGCTCCCCGAGGCGTGCCTGCTGCCGCGCCCATCGCTCTTCTGTGATCCCTCCCGGCGCGAGGGCACGGTGATGGCGCTGCTGGAGCTGCCGCACGCCGCCGAGCGGGCGTGGGCGCGCGCCGAGCGGGCGCTGTGCCGGACCTTCCGGATCTTCGAGCGCGAGGTCTCCTTCGGACAGGGAGGGCGCATCGAGTGGTCGGTGGATCCGGTGAGCGGCTACCGCTACCCGCTGGAGTCCGCCGAGTCGCTCGAGCTGATGCCGCCCGGCGTGGATCCGAAGTACCCGTGGCAGCTCGGGAGGCTCGACGGGGCGGTGGCGCTGGCGCAGGGCTACTGGCTCGCGTCCGCGACCGAGGAGCGCAAGCGCTT
>CAZCWA010000437.1:0-4753 GCA_964502265.1 uncultured Myxococcaceae bacterium
GAGCTGGCCGAGGCCGGCGGCCTTCGCCGCCTCCATCACCCTGACGACCTTGCCGTGGTTCACGCCCTCATCCGCCTGCACCACGACCATGGTGCGCGGATCGCGCGCACGCGCCTCCTCGAGGTGCTGTCGCAGCTCGTTGTCACTGATGACGACGCCGTCGATGACGATCCGACCGTCCGAGAGCACAGCGACCGAGAGATCGCTGCGCTTGACCGCGACGTCCGCCGCCCCCCCCTGAGGCAGGTTCACCTCGAGCCCGGCCTCCGCGCCCCCCGCGCCGGGCGCCGAGGGCTGCTGGACGATCACCGTGCTGGTCACCATGAAGATGATGAGCAGCACGAGGAAGATGTCGGTGAGCGGGGTGATGTTGATCTCGGAGAAGACCGCGTCCGTCCCGTCGCCTTCTCCGTCCGAGGATCCGGGGACCTTGCCCAGCGCCATGGCCTAGGGGCCCTCCGGCTTCACCGGCACGGGAGCGGGAGGCGGACTGGCCTGACTCTGTCCCTGCCCCTGGACCTGTGCCTCGTGCAGCGTCTCCACGAACTCCTCGGCGAGCAGCTTCAGCTCCACCGAGACGCGGCCGATCCAGGACTGGAACCAGTTGAAGAGGACCACCGCCTCCACCGCGACGAGGATGCCGGCGGCGGTGACGATCAGGGCTTCGGAGATGCCGGCCATCACCGCGCCGGTGCCGCCGGTGCCGCCGGACTCCACGTCCAGCCCGAGGTCCCGGAAGGCGGTCATGATCCCGGCCACGGTGCCGAACAGACCGACGAACGGCGCGGTGGCGCCGATGGTGCCGAGGATCCAGAGGTTTCGCCGGAGCTTGAGCCCGACCTGCTGGCGCTCCCGATCCACCGCGCCGTCGATGCCGCGGCCACCGGTGCGGTCGGCGCGCTCGAGGCCGGCGAGGAAGAGGTCGGCGGCGGGAGAATCCGAGCGCTCGGCGGCGGAGCGCGCGGCGGCGAGGTCACCGCGGAGCAGGTGCTTGTTCACCGTGTCGGCGAGGGCCCGCGCGGCGGAGGAGAGTCCGGAGAGCGCGATGAGGCGCTCCACCGCGACGCCCACCGCGAGCAGCGAGCCGGCGATGATCAGCGCCATGGTGACGCCACCGAGGCGGATGTAGTGGAGGAGCTCGTCGAGGCCCATGCGGATCGAGCGTATGCGCGAGGGCCCGATGCCGCCATGCCGATGCGCCCTCAACCCTCCGCGCGGTTCACGGCCGGCTGCCCCGCGTGCGCGGTGTGAGAATGGGGGAGGCGCCCGGGCGGGCGCGCCTGTAACGTCCCGCGCACGATGATGCGGACGTTCGGGGTGCCGCCGTGGGCGGTGGTGGTCGTGCTGGCGGTGGGGCTCGCGGGCTGTCCCCGCCGGATCGACTTCGGCAGGCAGGGGGAGGTGGACGACCCCGAGGCGCTGCTGAAGCTCATCGGTGAGGCGGAGTCGCAGGTCTTCTCGATCAACGGCGAGTCGCGGGTGCGGGTGGACACGCCGGATGCCCGCGGCGCCTTCTCCATGTTCGCGGCGCTCTCGCGGCCTGCGCTCATCCACCTCGAGCCGCTCGACTTCTTCGGCCGGCCGCAGGCGGTGCTGGTGGTGAACGAGGGCCGGTTCGGGCTCTACCAGACGCAGGACAACCGCTACTACACCGGACCTGCAAGTCCGCAGAACGTCTCGCGCTTCCTGCCCATCGCGCTGCCGGCGGAGGAACTGGTGCAGGTGATGCTGGGCAACGCGCCGCGCATCCCCCACGAGCGGGCGGAAGTGCGAAGCGACGCGGCGTGCGCCTGCTACGTGCTCACGCTCCACCGGGGCCCCGTGCGCCAGGAGCTGGAGGTGCACCCGAGCCGCTACCGCGTGCTGCGCAGCCGGGTGACGGGGACCGAGGCCTACGACCTCGAGTTCTCCGACTTCGCGATGAAGGGGGAGCGCGCCTTCCCGCGCCGGGTGGTGCTGACCGCGCCGTCCGCGAAGGTCCGCCTGGAGCTGCGCTACACCGACTTCACGCTGAACGAGGCCCCGGACCTGACGATGTTCGACCTCGAGCCGCTGGAGGGCGCAGAGGTGATCGACGTGGATCCTTCGGGGATGCCGCTGGAGAACGTGCCGCCGCCGAGGCTGCCGCAGCTCGCGCCGGACACTTCCACGGACTAGCGGCGCGACGCGCTAACGGCTGGCCGTCTGGCTCTGTCCGCCGGACCCCGTGGCGTCTTCGCGGTCCGGGGCCATGGCCGGCTCCGACTCGAGCGACGCCACCGGGACCGGCGCGGGCGGGAGCATGCGCGGCGGGACGATGACCTCGGGCGGGACGGGGCAGCGGTTGCAGGGGCCGCGCAGCGGGATGCGCAGGACCACGCCCACGCGGAGGAAGTCCGAGCGCATGCGGTTGGCGCTCTTGATGGAGGCGACGGTGGTGCCGTACCGGCGCGCGATCTTCCCCAGGTTGTCGCCCGAGCGGACGCGGTGGGTGGTGATGTTCTGGTCCGGCCGCTGGGCGAGGAGCGGGGCGATGCGGCGGCCGAGCTCCTGCGCGCGGGCGTTGTAGAAGCGGACGTGGAAGTGGTCGCGGTGCCGCTTCGCGTGCCGGATGATCGAGGTCTGCTTGAAGATCGAGTCGAGCCAGGCCTTGTCCTCGCCGGCCGCGAGCGCGTGGTCGTAGAGGACCTTCTGCACCCGGCGATCGACGAGGATCATCTGCACGTCGGTGAGGGTCACCAGCGCCTTCACCAGCGCCCAGTTCTTCTCCACGTCGATGTACTTCTCGCGCTCGCGGGCGCGGATCGGCTCCACGGTGGGGTAGTAGAAGGCGAAGTCCACGTCCCGGCCGTTCTGGTGGCTCTTGTGGGGCCGCAGCCAGCCGCCCTCGATCGTGCTGAGGTTGTTCACCCGCAGCGGGTGCGCGTCCGGGTACTGCGCCTTCACCGCGCGGATGGCGGCGGTGGCGTAGTCGATCGTCTCCTGGGTGGCGTAGGCCTTGTGCGGCGAGACGACGATCCAGGCATCGTCGCGCGGGAAGGGCACGGCGTTGATCACCCGGCCGGCCTCCACGAAGCCGACGGAGATCGAACCCAGCGCCCGGAGGTCGCTCTTGAAGAGCTGCGCGATCTCGTCGTCGCTGAGGTCCCGCGTGTAGCGGGGGAAGGTGCTCTCGGCCGTCAGCGCCGCGAGGTCCGCCGCCGCCTGCTCCGAGGCCTCGCCCTCGTCCGCATCCTCGGCGTCGTCACCTTCTTCTGCGTCCTCGCCGTCCTCCCCAGGGTCCGCGAGCTCGGCGTCGTCGGCCGAGGCCAGAAGGTCCCCGGATGCGTTGGCGCGCCTCACGTGGCCCTCCTCGACGTTGCCCGGCCCGCTCGCGTCCGTCGCCGTCGACAGCGCCGCACCGCTCGCCCCGGCCAGCAGCAGGCCGGTCTCCATGTCGCCGTCACCGCCGGTCTTCGCCGGACCTTCGGCGGCGGCTTCTGCGGCGAGCGCACCCGAGAGCGCGCCGGCGACTGCGGCGGTGGCGGAGGGGCGTGCAGGAGAGGTCAACGCGCAGCCCGCGAGCAGCGGGAGGGCGACCAGGGAGGCGAGGGCCAGGCGGAGGGCGAACATCGGGCGCGGAACCTACCGCGAGATCAAGAGGGGCCCAAACAGACTCACCATAATCGGGCTTGTGCGCCCGCCCGCCCCCGGGGCGTTCATTTGCCCGGTTTCCGCCCGGCGCTAGGGTGGGTGCGTGTCCGTCCCTCCTCGATCCGCTCTGTCTCGCCAGCGCCGCATCCGGTGGCTGGCGTGTGCGCTGGTCTGGGTGGCGGGGCTGAGCGTCGGCGGCTGTACCTGCGCTTCGGGCGGTGGCACGGGCAAGGCGCAGCCCCGCGCCGAAAGGGTGAAGCCGAGCGCCGAGTGGCTCGAGGGCAAGCTGCCGGCGAGCGCGGGGGAGGGCACGCCGCGGCGGGGCGGGACGCTGGTGGTGCGCCTGCCCGTCGAGCCCGCCATGCTCAACCGTCTCCACGACGCAGGGCAGGATGGTTGGACCGCGCGCATCCTGATGGGCCACGTGCTCGAGTCGCTGACGCGCGTGAACCCGGACGATCCGGCGGGAGAGCCGCTGCCGCTCCTCGCCGAGCGATGGGAGCGAAGCGACGACGGCCGGGAGACCACCTTCCACCTGCGGGAGGGCGTTCGTTTCCACGACGGCGCGCCCTTCACTTCGAAGGACGTGGCGGCGGTGCTCACCGCGGTGCGCGAGCCGTCATCACCCATGGGGAACATGCGCGCGCTGCTCGAAGACATCGCGGGGGTGGAGACGCCGGACGCGCTCACGGTGGTGGTGCGATGGAAGCGGCCCACGGCGACCGGCCTCCGGAACCTCGCGTTGCACGTCCCGATGATGCCGGCGGCCAGCCTGACCGCGTTTGACGACTTCGACGCGCTGCCGATCAACCGGGCGCCGCTGGGCACAGGTCCCTTCCGGTTCGAGCGCTGGGAGACCGGCAGGCGGATCGTCCTCGTGCGCAACGATCGGCACTGGCGCGCGCCGCCGCACCTGGACCGCGTGGAGTTCCGCGTGGCGCGGGAGGAGGCGGTGGCGCTCCAGCGCTTCGAGCGCGGCGAGTTCGACCTGATGTCGCAGGTGCCCTCCGCGATCTGGCGGGCGCTCGAGGAGCCGGTGGAGAAGAACGTCTGGGCGCAGGCCGGCTACCACCGGATCCGGACGCAGGAGAACGCGTACAACTGGATCGGCTGGAACCAGCGCCGCCCGCCGCTGGACGAC
>CAZCWA010000438.1:0-4699 GCA_964502265.1 uncultured Myxococcaceae bacterium
GCGGTGTGCTCGATGATGAAGTGCCCGTCGAGGAAGATGGACTGCGCCTGGGTCAGCGGCGAGTACTCGCGGTTGAGGTGCTCCCAGCGCGCCTGCACCATGCCGACCTCGGGGTCCGCGAAGTACGGCAGCGTCTTCTCGAGGAAGTCCTCCGAGGGCACGAAGTCCGCGTCGAACACCGCCACGTACTCGCCCTTGGCGGTGAGCAGCCCGTTCTCCAGCGCGCCGGCCTTGAAGCCGGACCGGTTCTCGCGGTGGATGTACGTCACGTCGTGCCCGAGCCGCTTCATCCGCTCCACCACCGCCCGCGCGATGCTGCAGGTCTCGTCGGTGGAGTCGTCGAGCACCTGGATCTCGAGCAGGTGGCGCGGGTAGCGGATCCGGCAGACGGACTCCACCAGCCGCTCGGTCACGTACATCTCGTTGAAGATGGGGAGCTGGATGGTGACCTTCGGCAGCGCCGCCAGCCGCCCGCGGGGCGTGGGCAGACGGAACTTGTGCCGGTAGTAGAGGAACGCCATCCGATAGCGGTGGGAGCCGTACGCGGACAGAATCAGCAGGACGGCGAAGTACACGCCCAGGAACGCAATCTCGATGGATGTCATGGCCGGAACACGGAGGCGGGCCATTTAGGGAGTTGCGATGCGGCATGTCAAATAGAGAGACCGCCGGGGGCTTGACTCGACCGCCCCTCATCGTTCAGCAGCGTACGCCGGGAGCGGACGCCGGCCGCTCTCCCTGCGCGCCCGGCGCCGCGTGTGGGCCTGCTCCCTTCCTCGGCGCCCCGCCCCGGCCTTCCCTCAGCAGCCGTCGTCCGGCAGGCAGAGCGCGCCGCCGCCGTCCGAGCCCCTGCAGGTGAAACCCGCGGGACACTGGAAGGGCCCGTCCGCGTCCAGGCTGCAGGGCCCGAGGCAGACCTCGGCGCCGGAGTGGGCGACGCAGAGGGGCGCGTCCGCGCCGCAGTCGGAAGGGCCCGCGGCGCACTCGCCACACCGTGTCCCTTCGCCCACGCAGATGGGCACGTAGCGCACCACGGGCTCGCCGGTGGCCAGCGCGTCGATGGCGAAGGGCACCGGCCGGCACGTGCCGAGGGTGCAGACGCCCTCTCCGCAGAGCTCGCCGCAGAAGGCGCCCTGACCGTCCGCGGGGCCTTGCGGCACGCACAGCCCGTTCGCGCAGAGGGGGCCTTCATCCGGCGCGGCGGCACAGGCGGTCCCCGTCGCCGCGCCGCCGGTGAGCGGCTGGTCGCACACGGTGATGGGCCCGATGTCGCGGTGATCGAACACGGTGCACACGAGCTGGGCGCTGCTGCACGCGGTGTCGTTCGCGCACGCGGTGAGCGTGGTGGGCGGCAGGCACACGCGCGTCTCGACCGCCGGCGCTTCGTCCCCGGACGTCATGCCGAAGGCGCGGCAGGTGGCGCCCTCGGTGGTGCAGGTGTCCTCCTCGCCGCACGGCTCCACGCAGACGCCGGTGCGCAGCCTGCCGTTGGTTGGGAGCGGGACGGCGCCGCGCATGCACACGCGATTCTGATGGGCCTCTTCGCCGCCGGTCCGGCAGTCCGCGTCCACGAGGCAGAACTGACCGAGCTGGCCCTCGGGGATCGAGATGCAGGTGGGCTCGTTGCCGACGAACTCGCACCGGTAGCTCGCGGCGCAGATGCGGCCTTCGCACGAGGTCACCCGGCACTCCTGCGTTCCGGGCAGGCACTCGCCGGACGGGCAGGCGGAGCAGTCGAAGCCCGCGTCGACGCCGGCCTTGCACTCGCCGTCCACGCACGCGAAGCCGTCGAGGCACGGGTTCTCGACCGGGTGGCAGCTCACGCCCTCGAGGCTGAATTCGGTGAGCAGCGTACACGCGCCCAACACGAGCGCGCAGAGCGGGGCGATGAGGAGGGGCGGGGTCTTCATGGCTAGTAGTTGCGGAGGTCGTCCTCGTCGTCGTCGCGCTTCTTCCGGCGCTCGTCGTCCTTCTTCTGCGGCTTCGGGGCTTCGGGCTTCACCTCGGGGCGAGCGGGCGGGGGGCTCGAACCGCCGAGGCTGTCCCCGAACGCGAGGTATCCGCCCGCGCCCGCCGCGGCGAGCCCCACCAGCCACGAGACGTCCGCGACGATGGCGAACGATCGGCCGCTGTCCGCCACCTCGAAGGCGCGGGTGTCGCGGGCCTCCGCCAGCCTGCGCGCCTCGCCCTGCTGCCCGAGCGCGCGCACACCCGCGAAGGTCGCCACCCCGAGCACCACCACACCCGTGCCGATGAGCCCGTAGCCGGCGAGCTTCTTCGTCTCCACCGGGTTCTTCGCCGGGAAGTTCGTGAGCGGCTCGCCGCCTTCACGCCTCTGCGCGTCGCCCTCCAGCAGCGAGGCGAAGAAGGTGTCCCCCTGCTGCAGCAGCCCGTTGCCGTCCACCGGGAGCTCGGCCCTCGCGAACGCGAGGTTGTGCCCGTCCTCCGGATCGAGCCGCAGCCCCAGCGCCTTCACCCTTCCTCCACGCGGCGAGTCCACGTGGGCGACGAGCACCTCGTCCGCCCCGACCGCCTCCCCGAGCTCGCGCGCGCCGCGGTCCCGTCCCCGGCCCTGCGGATCGCGCGTCACGCCCCGGACCGCGGTCTCGTAGACCCGGCTCCGCTCCGCCGCGCGAAGGGTGAGCTCCGTCTGCCCGGACTTCGCGCGCGTCTGTGCGAGCGCGTGGCCGGGCTTGAGCGCGGTGATGAAGTGCTCCTGGTCCGCGAGGTTGGTCACCGTCACCGGCGAGATGCCCGCGAAGCGTCCGTTGACGTAGACCTCCGCGGCCGAAGGCGTGGTCCGGACCTCCAGCGTCCCCTCCGCCGCGCCCACGCCCTTGCGCGCCTTCTGCGCCTCGGCGAGCTCGTCCGGCGGGAAGTAGTTCGCGGAGAACTGCGCGTCCGGGTTCACGCCGACCAGCAGGCCGATCTCCCGCCGCGCCTCCTGCGTCTCCCCGTTGGCCACGTGCGAGGCGATCTTCATCAGCCACGCCTGCGTGAGGTCGCCCATGTGCAGCGTGAGGTCCGTCTCGGCCCAGGCCTGCATCGACTCGTCCGCGAGCTTCAGCGACTTCACCGTGTCGAGGTTGTCGTAGGCGTCGAACGCGCCCTCGAGCGCCTTGCGCGCCTGCTGCGCCTTCTCCCCGCGCGCCTGTGCCCCCTGCGGATCGAGCACGTCGTGGAGCCGCACCACCTCGAACCGCGCGCTGCGGAGCGCCGCCTGCCGCGCCACGAAGTGCAGCCGCGCCGCCGTGTCCGCCGCGTCGTCGTCGTCCGGAACGACCGCCACCACCAGCCGCTTCGCCGCTTCGCCCGACGGCTCCGGCAACTGGGCGGGGAGCGTCCGCGGAAGGAGCGCCATCTGCGGACGCGCGGCGACCGGCCCCGCCGCCAGCAGCGCGCACAGGGCCCCGGCGACCATGGCCGTCAGCGTGCGCGGATGTCCCTGGGGCATTCCAACCTCCTCGACCGGTCATTCAACCGGCCGCAGGGGCCGAATGCCACAGAAGATCACCTCTGGGACTCGACGCTCGCGGTGCCCCGGCCGCCGTTGGCCTCGCCGTGGTGGTGCAACCAGGTGAGCGCGATCCGGAGCTGGTGGTCCTTCACCTCGTCCGCCACCGTCCACTGCGCCATCGGCGGGAGCGCGCGCGGTTGGGGCGCGGTCTCCTTGCCCTGCCCGTCGTTGCCCTCGCCCTTGAAGTGCCGCTCGAGATCCTTCTCGCGCGTGATGCGCTGGGCCTGCAGCGCCGCGTCCTCCTCCACGAGGAAGTCCGGGGTGATGCCGGTCTCCTGGATGGAGCGCCCCTTCGGCGTGTAGTAGCGCGCGATGGTCAGCTTCAGGCCCGAGCCGTCCTCCAGCTCGATCACCGTCTGCACCGAGCCCTTGCCGAAGGTCTGCACGCCCATCACCGTCGCCCGCTGGTGGTCCTGCAGCGCGCCGGCGACGATCTCGGAAGCGGAGGCGCTGCCCGCGTTCACCAGCACAACGATGGGGTAGTCCAGCTCCGCGTCCCGTCCGCGGCTCTTCTCCTCGTTGGCGTTGCGCCCGTTGCGCCCGCGGGTGGAGACGATGGGGAGGTTGCCCGGCAGGAAGCGATCGCTGATCGCCACCGCCTGATCGAGCAGCCCGCCCGGGTTGTTGCGCAGATCCAGCACCAGCCCGCGCAGCGGCTTGCCTCCGTTCTGCGCCCGGAGCCGGTCGAGCTCCTTGCGCAGCGACACGTCGGTCCGCTCCTGGAAGTTCTTCACCCGAACGTGGCCGATGCCGTCGTACAGCTTCGCCTCGACCGACTGGATGCGGATGTGGTCGCGCAGGACGACGATCTCCTGCGGCGTGTTGAAGCCCTCCCGCATGATCTGCAGCACGACCTTCTTGCCGGGAGGTCCGCGCAGAAGCCGGATGACCTGCGCCAGCTCCATCCCGCGCGTGGCCTCGCCGTCCACCGCCACGATCTGATCGCCCGCCCGGATCCCTGCGCGCGCGGCCGGCGTGTCGTCGAGCGGCGCAACGACGGTGATCATCTCCTCGCGCTTGCTGATCTCGATCCCGAGCCCGCCGAACTCGCCGGTGGTGTCCACCTTCATCGCCCGGAAGTCCTCGGGCGTGAGGAACTGGGTGTGGGGATCCAGCGTCTCCAGCATCCCCTTGATCGCGCCGTACATCAGCGCCCGCTGATCCACCTGCTCGACGTAGTTG
>CAZCWA010000439.1:0-4698 GCA_964502265.1 uncultured Myxococcaceae bacterium
GGGGACCTCAAAGCGCAAGGGATCGAAGCGGACGGCGACTCGGACGTGGATTCCCTCGTGCGCAGCGTGGGCGATGGCGCCACGAAGGGCGATGTGATCCTCGTGATGAGCAACGGCGCATTCGGCGGCTTCATCGACAAGCTCATCGCGCACCTGCGCGCCCGGAAGGGGAACGCGTGATCCGCCGTCCAACCTTCGTCGCCCTCCTCCTCGTCAGCCTCGTTGCAGCAAACGGCTGTCGGACCGCGCCGCCGCTGCCACCGGTCACAGGACCTGACACCTCCTCGCAGCCGCTCTCCTTCCAGGTCCCGTTCCACGACGGGAGCGGCACCTGGGACCCGGCGCAGGATCGCGGCAGCGTCATCCTGCTCGACGTGTGGGCGACCTGGTGCGAGCCCTGTCGTGACGCGCTGCCGCTCTGGCAGGACCTGGCAAAGGAGTACGCGGCGCGGGACTTCAAGGTGTACGCGCTGAGCCTCGACGAGGACCCTGCGCAGGTGGGCCGATTCATCGAGGAGACGAAGCTGCAACTCCCGGTCGTGATGGACGAGGAGGGCAAGGTCGCCGAGCGAATGCTGAAGGTGACGATGATGCCTACCTCGTTCCTCATCGATCGGCGCGGGATCATCCGCCACGTCAACCAGGGCTTCGCGGAGGAGCACCTGGCCAAGTACCAGTCCCAGATCGAGCAGCTGCTCGGCGAGAAGAAGTGATGGCCCTCGCTGCGCTCCGGCAGACGGCAGAGGACGCCGCGCGACTTGCCGGCAAGCTGCTCGCCGAACGCTTCGAGGGCCCGCGGACCATCGAGTACAAGGGCGGGATCGATCTCGTCACGGACGCGGATCGCGCGGCGGAGGAGGCGATCCTCGAGCTGGTGCAAGCCCGCTATCCCGACCACGCGATCCTCGCGGAAGAGAGCGGCGCCACGGCCGGCACCGCCACCGGGAAGGAACGCCTCCGCTGGATCATCGACCCGCTCGACGGCACCACGAACTACTCGCACCGCCTCCCGCACTTCTCGGTGAGCATCGCGGTGGAGGACGCGCAGGGCGTCGTCATCGGCGTGGTCTTCGATCCCATCCGTGAAGAGCTCTTCGCCGCCACGCGGGGGCAGGGTGCCACCCTCAACGGCTCGCCCATCCGCGTCTCGCAGACCCTCACGATGGACCAGGCGCTGCTCTGCACCGGCTTCCCCTACGACGTGCGCGAGCGGCCGGACGCGCCGCTGGGGCTCTTCGACCGGCTGGTACGAAAGGCCCGCGGGATGCGGCGCTTCGGCAGCGCGGCGCTCGACCTCGCCTACATCGCCTGCGGCCGCTACGACGGCTACTTCGAGTTCGGCCTCAAGCCGTGGGACCTCGCGGCCGGCGCGCTTTTGGTGCGGGAGGCGGGCGGAGTCGTCACCCGCATCGATGGCGCACCGCTCGACCTCCACCAGGGCGACCTGCTGGCAGGAGGCGCGGCCCTTCACGCATTGCTGCGGGCAGAGACCCAGCCCGTGCTCGAGGCCGTCGGCTGGAAGCCGCTCCGGCCGTAGCCAGCGAAGCTAGAACAGACTCTCCGGCACGAAGACGATGTCCCCCGGCTGCAGGGCGAAGTTCCTCTCCCGCCCCACGCCGATGTCCTCGACCGGCACGCGGATCTTCACCTCGCGTCCCTCCACCAGCCGGGTCACGTTGGTGTCGTTCTTCGCCGCCAGCTTGGTGAACCCGCCCGCGAGCGTGATCGCCTGGATCACGTTCATGTTCTCGTCGAAGGGGAACGTGCCCGGCTTCTGCACCTCGCCGAAGACGAAGATCTTCTTCGAGGTGAACTCGCGCACCAGCACCGTCACCTGGGGCCTCTTGAGGTAACCCTCCGCGAGACATTGGGTGAGCGCGTCCGCGGCCTCGCTCGAGGTCCGTCCGACGAGCGCGACCTTGCCGCACAGGGGAAAGTCGATCGTCCCTTCGCTGGAGAGCCGGTAGGCGCCGGAGAGATCCGGCTCCTGGAACACGCGCACCTCGATCAGGTCACCCGAACCCAGGGTGCTCGCCTCGCTGCGGACGCCATCTCCCTGCGACTGCTGCGCTTCGAACTGACGCGCGGTGACGGTGTTGCCGCCCTTCGCCGCGCCGCGCGTCCGGCAACCCGTCGACGACGCCGCGACGACAGCGAAGAGGACGATGAAAAAGGCGAACGCGAGGGGAGGGGAGCGCATGGAGAGGCCCACCCGTCAGTACGAGAGGGTCGCGCGAAGATACCCTTCGTGGCGGGCGAAGTTGAACGTCTGCGCGGTGGACTGCGAGGACGCCCGGGTGGTCAGCATGTAGCCGGCGCCCACCACCAGCCAGCGGGTCAGTGCGTAATCCGGACCCACGTCCAGCCGCCACAGCGTGTCGCGCCGCGGGGCCTCCTGGAAGGTGAGCAGGTCGAAGGAGCCGTACACCCGCGCGGAGAGCCTCCCGCCCACCAGCGCCCTCGCCTCGGCGTAGGCGCGGTCGTCCACATAGGAGCCGAAGAACGCCACCGGCTCGAGCCGCCGCAGGTAGCCCACGCGCACGTTGGCGGTCTCGCTCGCCAGCCACGCGCCCTCCACCGTGGCGATCACCGAGCGCACGTCCTCCACCGCGTAGTCGTTGGCGTAGCCGAGCTTTGCCAGCACCGAGATCTTCGGGGTGACGAGGCCGGAGATGCCCGCGCTGCCGGTCAGCATCCGCGCCTCCCGCGAGCCGCCCGTGTAGTCGCGCAGGTCGTAGCGGGCATCCAGCACCACCGCGGTCTTGGGGAGGAACTTGTAGCTTCCGCGCAGGGTGAAGGCGGCGTTGCCGTAGTTGAGCGCGCTCACCGCCGCGGGCGAACAGAGCGGCTCCGAAGGTGGACAGTCCGGCAGCACGCCATCTGCGAGGGGGCTGAAGCGCTCCAGGGTGTAGCTGGCGCCGGGGACGATCTCGAGCGCACCGCCACCGGGCCGGATCCCCAGCTCCGCGCGGACCTGGTTGTAGAGGCTCAGCACGCCCACGCCCACGCTCGGGTTCTCGGCCCGGTCGGTGCGAACGAGCGTGTCACCCAGCCGCAGCTCCACCGTGCCGCCCGGATTGAAGAGCAGGTCCAGCGCGCCCTGGCCCTGCACGCGCGAGAAGTTGTTCGAGCCTTCGCTGAGCAGCCCGGTGTACCAGAGCAGGTCGAGGTTCCCGTTGAGCCCGAGCTGAAGCGCGTCCCCCGGCACGTCGAGCCGCGCGCCCGGACGCACGTGGACGATCAGCTCTGGCCGCAGCTTCGGCGGCTGGCCGCGATCGTGCGCGTTGAGGAAGCCCGCCGCCGAATCGAACCGCGTCTGCAACTCGATGAACGGGTGCAGCCTGCCGTCGCCGACCTTGAGGCCGTTGGCAGGAGGCCGCGCCGGCGCGTTGATCTGCGTCTGGGCGAGCGCCGGGACGGGGAGGAGCGCAAGCAACGCGGCGGCGGCGAGGCATCGCGCCAGTGTGTTGCTCGGCCACCTCATGAGCTGTGCTGCCCCTCCCGAACCGCCGGCCAACGCGGATAATTAACAGCCGCCCACCAGCCGAGCAAACAAGTTCAGGTGCCGCCCCCGGGTGAATCGCGGCGCGCGCTCGGTCAGCGGGTGGGGCTCGAAGGCGGCGGACGCACCGAGATGGTGGGCTGCACCGTCGGCCGGGTGGGATCGTCCGGCAGCCCCTCCGGTTCTTCGACCTCGACGAGGATGTTCTCGTCGGTCCGGAACGCGAGCTGCCCGATGCACGACTCGGTCTCCGCGCGGAGCTGTTCGATCTTCGAGCGCGAGATGCTGACCTTGGTGAACTCGTGCTCGGCGGCCTGCGCCTCCTTGCGCGCGATGGCCTCCTGCATCGCCACGTCCGCCTGCTCCGAGATCCGCAACAGCCCCTTCACCTGGGTGAGCTTCTCGTTCACGCAGTTGAGCTTCACCACGTCGCGGCTGTTGCGCGCCTCCTCCAGCTTGACGAGGACCTCCTTGAGGATGTCCCGCATCCGCGTGATCGACTGCTGGCTGCGCTTGACCTTCTCCCCATCGGACACGTTTGCCGATGGGCGCGGGGTGGTCTGCGCCGTCTCGTCCTCACGTGGACCCGTCCCGGCCTCCGGCGCCGGCGCGCCCTCCTGCGCGATCGCGACGGCGGCGAACATCAGGGAGGCGAAGAAGAGGGCGCGCATGGTCAGGCTCCGCCGAAGCTACGAGGCCGGTGAGAACACGAAGGGATAGGAGACGGTGACCTCGTCGTCCGGCTTGAAGGGGAACGCCCAGGTGCGGACGATGGTCCGGATGCAGGCGCCCACCGCGTCGTCTCCGAGGCTGTTCTCCTCGATCTCCACGCCCGACGCGCGCCCGGCCGAGGTGATGGTGAAGCGCACCACCACGCGGCCCTTCAACGTGGGATTCCGCTTGAGCTCGCGCTCGTAGCAGCCGGTGATCGCCTTGAGCCGGTCCTTCACGTAGCGGGCGAGCGCGTTGCGGTCCACGTCCCCGGTCTCCACCTCCGGCGCCGAGTCCCGCACGCGCCCGGTCACCGCGACCTCCCGCTTGGGCCCGAGGTCCACGCTGCCGCCGCCCTTCGTTCCCAGGTCGCCGATGCCGGCCACGTTTCCGGACGTCCCACCGCGCGGCCCGCCGCTCCCCAGCGACGCCTCGGTGGCGATGCCCACGCCGCCCGCCCCCGCCAGCGCCTGCGCGATGTCCGC
>CAZCWA010000440.1:0-4688 GCA_964502265.1 uncultured Myxococcaceae bacterium
CTCCCGAAGGCCGACTTCATCGAGTGCCTCTACGACCTCTACTTCGCCACCCAGGCCATGCAGGCGGCCCCGGCAGGTTCTGAAGAGGCGGGCTCCTTCCTCCAGATGCTCCACGCGCGCTTCGGCCGGGGCATCTGCGAGAAGTTCCTCGTGCCGTACAACGAGAAGCTCTACGCCTGTGACCTGGACACGCTGGACAAGGACGCGATGGGCCGCTTCTTCCCGCACGCGAACCTCACCGAGATCATCCGGAACATGCGCGAGCCGGACAACGCCTCGTACAACTCGACCTTCAGCTACCCCGAGGGGGGCGCGGTCCAGTACGTGAACGCGCTGCTCTCGGAGGTCCCGCCGGAAGCGGTCTCCCTCTCCGAGCGCGCGCTGTCGATCGACCTCGAGCGGAAGATCGTCCAGACCACCCGCCGCACCCTCCATTTCGAGCGGCTCGTCTCCACCATGCCGTTCCCGAAGCTGCTCCAGCTCACCGGGACGCCGCACACGCCGGCCGACTTCTCCTGGAACAAGGTGCTGGTCTTCAACCTCGGCTTCGACCGCAAGGGCCCGAGGGACGTGCACTGGATCTACTACCCGGACCGCGCGTGCTCGTTCTACCGGGTGGGCTTCTACGACAACATCTTCGACGACGACCGGCTGAGCCTCTACGTGGAGCTGGGCTATCCGAAGGACGCGGAGCCGGACCCGGAGGCAATGCTGCCGCGCGTCCTGAGCGACCTGCGCGCGCAGGGGGTGATCGGCGGCGAGCAGCGATTGGTGGCCTCGCACAGCGTGGTGATGGACCCCGCCTACGTGCACGTCACCCAGCGGTCGATGGCGGAGCACGCGCGTCTGTCACACGCGCTGCGCGAGCGTGGCGTACACAGCATCGGCCGTTACGGCCGGTGGACCTACTGCAGCATCGAGGACAACATGCTCGAGGCGTACGCGCTGGCGTCCGGGCTCGGGGGCGGCGAGGTGTCGAAGACGGCACCCCGGCTCGACGGCGTGGTCACGCAGGGAGGTCTTTAGAATGCGGCTGTTCGGCGTGGACGAGGCGCGGAAGTTCGTGCCGTTCCTGATGGAGACCTTCGGGCGGGTGCGCGGCTACCTCGACGAGGCGCGGACGCGGATGGCGCTGCTCGATGCGGGCGTGCCCAACGCGAAGGACGGCGTCCGGCTGCGCGAGGAGATCGAGGCCTACGCGGGGAAGATCCGGGACGAGCTCGCCGGCCTCGAGGAGAGCGGGATCGAGATCAAGTCGGTGGAGGGTCTGGTGGACTTCCGCGCCACCCACGAGGGCCGCCCGGTGTACCTCTGCTGGAAGTACCCCGAGCCCACCGTGGAGCACTGGCACGAGCTGGACGGGGGCTTCGAGGGCCGCCGCACCATCGAGGACCCGGCGCAGTTCACGCCCTCCTTCCTGAGCTGAGCCGGCGCCCGCGGGCCGGCCGCGTTCAAAAGGGCATACTTCCGGCAGCCCTGCGGTATGACGCGGCCCGTGAAAGACCTCGCGACCACCCCGACCGCATCCACCGAGTTCAACGAGAAGGGGCGCACCCACGCCCTGCCCTTCATCTTCTGGCTCCTGGAGCAGCACGTCGTCACGCTGCTGGCCATCCCCACCGTCTTCGCCGCGCTGGTCCAGCTCATCACCCGCGGCCCGTGGTGGGTCTTCCCGCTCGCGTGGATCGCGGTTCCGCTCTTCGGCGTCTTCGTCCCGCTGATGGTGCTCGTCTACCGCTCGCAGCACCACGACGACGGGCCGACGGACTGGGAGCCGCACCTCTCCTGGCGCGATCCGAAGGACGCGGACAAGTGGCGCGGCCGGAAGATCCCGATGGAGATCGTCTACGAGGCCTTCATGGCCCAGAAGCTCGACTTCAAGGGCGACGTCTACGAAACGCTGCTGCGCCGCAACCGCCTCTTCCGCTTCGCCTTCACCTGGGGCGACATCAAGTTCTACTTCCGCGAGTTCCTCGGGCAGAACGTGACGCACAGCGTGGAGAGCGACCACGGCGACATCGCGCACGTCTACAACCGCGGGAACGACTTCTACAATTGGTTCCTCGGGCCCTCGATGACGTACACGAGCGGCATCTTCCGCGACCCCAACGAGTCGCTCGAGACCGCGCAGGACCGGAAGCTGGAGACCATCTGCCAGTACGTGCAGATGAAGCCGGGCGACAAGCACCTCGACATCGGCTGCGGCTGGGGCCCGATGGTGGTGCACGCGGCCAAGCACCACGGCACCCACAGCACCGGCGTCACGCTGGCGAAGGAGCAGGCCGAGTGGGCCCGCAAGCGCGCCGCGGACAACGGCGTGGCGGACCGCGTGAACATCATCGTTGACGACTACCGGAACCTGCCGCCGCAGAAGTACGACAAGATCACCTGCCTGGAGATGGCCGAGCACGTCGGCATCAAGAACTTCCAGAAGTTCCTCCTCCAGGTGAAGGGGATGCTGAAGGACGACGGCATCTTCTATCTGCAGATCGCCGGGCTGCGCCGCGCGTGGCGGTTCCAGGACCTGGTCTGGGGTCTGTTCATGGCCAAGTACATCTTCCCCGGGGCGGACGCGTCGTGCCCGCTGGGCTTCGTGGTCTCCCAGGCCGAGCGCGCCGAGTTCGAGGTCCACCGCGTGGAGAACTGCGGCGTCCACTACGCGCTGACGATCCGCAAGTGGTACGAGAACTGGGTCCGCAACGAGAAGGAGATCGTCGCGAAGTACGGCCAGCGCTGGTACCGGATGTGGCTGGTGTTCCTCGGCTGGTCGGTGATCGTCGGCGGCCAGGGCGGCTCGACCGTGTTCATGATCACCCTGACCAAGAACATCGAGAACGACAAGACGACCGTCTCCCCCGAGGAGGCGAAGGACGTGGCGTTCTCGCGCCAGGACCGCTGGGTGGGCCCGAACGTGGTGGGGACGCAGCAGTAGCAGTAGGGCCCTCTCGCTGCCATGAGCGCACGCCCCCTCCTCCCGCCTGACCGCGTCCACCCCGCGGTCACGGACAACCTCTCCCGCTTCCACCGCGGCACCGTCGACGAGGTGGCGCAGACCATCTCGCGCGATCGCTGGGTGGTGGTGGGGATGAAGCAGAACCCGGTGGTGAAGAAGGCCCGCGCGCTGCTCGAGGCGGAGGGCATCGCGTTCACCTACCTCGAGTACGGCAGCTACCTGACCGGCTGGAAGCCCAGGCTGGCCATCAAGCTGTGGGCCGGATTCCCCACCTACCCGATGGTCTTCCGGGAGGGCGTGCTGCTCGGTGGGCACTCGGACCTGGTGGCGTTGAAGGCGAAGGGCGAGCTGAAGCCCTGAGCCGGTTCAACGCTGCGTCCTCGCCACCAGCTCCTCGCTGAGCGCCCACAGCTCACGGGCCAGCGCATCGTCCTTCGCCGCGCGCGAGGTGGAGGCGATGCGCTCGTCGTGGAAGTACCCGCCGTGGTGTGCCGGCTTCGCGGCCTCCGGGTGCGCCGCCAGCCACACGAGGGTCCGGGCCCCCTTCTCCGGCGTCCTTCCGAACACGCGGGCCAGGGTGCCGGTGGCGGTCTTGACGAAGCCCTGGTTGTTGAGCGCGAAGCCGGAGCGCACGAACCCCGGATGGAAGCTGGTGGCCACGGTGGAGGAGCCCTGAAGCCGCCGCGCCAGCTCGCGGGTGAAGAGGATGTTGGCGAGCTTGGAGTTGGCGTAGACGAGGAAGCCGGCCTTCCCGCCGCCGGTGGGGAGCCTGGCCAGATCGAGCCGCGCGGCCCGGTGCGCATCGCTGGAGGTGCTCACCACGCGCGAGCCCGGCGTGCGGCGCAGCAGGTCGAGCAGCTCGACGGTGAGCTGGAAGTACCCGAGGTGGTTGAGCGCGAAGGTCATCTCGAAGCCGTCCGCGCTGGTGTGGTGCTCGGCGAAGACGGCACCCGCGTTGTTGGCGAGGACATCCAGCCGGTCGTGCCGCTCCCGGAACTGCCGCGCCACCTCGCGCACGTCCGCCATCTTCGACAGGTCGCCGAGCAGCGATTGGATCCGCCCCTTCCCGCCGAGCTGCTCCAGCTCGTCCACGACCGCGCGCGTCTTCTCCGGATTGCGTCCCACCACCACCAGCGTGGCCCCGCGCCGCGCAAGCTCCCGCGCTGCCGCCTTGCCGATGCCCTCGGTGGCCCCCGTGAGGAGGACGACCTTGCCGTCCATCTGCTCGCCTTCGCTCATGGCCGCGCATCTAAGCCCGAGCCCGCTGTCCCGCCACGCGATTGCTGCGGGCAGGTGCCACCGTCGAACGGCCGCGAGGCCCACCCAGCCGTCACGACTGATCGGCGCCGATGTCGTTGCGCCCCTCGCGTGCCTCGCGGTCGATGTCGCGCGTGACCTCCGGAAGCGGAGCGCCCGCGCCGATCGCCGGCGAGCCGGGCTGGAGGCGGCCTTCTGCGTTGAGGCGCGGGTCCGCCTCGAGCGATCCGTCCTCGCCCTCGATGTGCGCGCGCCACGCGTCGAGGCCCCCGCTGAAGTCCGCCCGCCCATCCGTGAACCGGCACGTCCCGCTGCCGGCGAAGTACAGGTTGTGGCCGAACCGCGCGGTGCCCTCCAGCGCCGGGAGCGTGCCCCCCAAAGACGGCTCGTGTGCCTGCCGGATGGCTACGCAGGTCCCACCGACGGGCTGCGCGACGATGTTGTTGAGGACGGTCGGGTTGCGCGTCGGCGGGCGGCC
>CAZCWA010000441.1:0-4666 GCA_964502265.1 uncultured Myxococcaceae bacterium
GCATCGACCACATCTTCATCGACCAGGATGCGATACCGACGTTCGTCGAGGTGAAACGGTCGTCGGACGCGCGGATCCGCCACTCAACTCGAGGTGGAGACGCAGGACGTCGCTGAATTCTGGAACCGGGCCGATCGGAACTTTCGAGAGGGCAAGGTTCGCCTGATGTTCGTCGCGGACGAGATCCCGCGGGAGCTTCGGCGGATGGTGGAGTTCCTGAACAACCAGATGACGCACACGGAGGTGCTTGCCGTCGAGGTGCGCCAGTACACGGGCACATCGGGCGTCTCGGCCTTCGTGCCGTTCGTGAAGAACCCGACCGCGAAGGCGCGCGAGCTGAAGCAGGCTTCCCGCAAGCGGCAGCGGTGGACCGAGGCCGACTTCGCCGAGCACCTGAAGCGCATCTCCGAGCCAGCCGTGCAGGAGGCGGCCGAGAAGCTGTATCGGGAGCTGAAGGAGAAGGCGACGAGCGTGAACTACGGGACCGGAAGTGCGCCGTCCTTCAACCCGCGGTTGGTGGGCGTCGGACCGGGCTCACCCATCACGCTCAAGGCCAACGGCGAACTGTCCATCAACTACGGCTCCATCGGCGGCAGGTTCGGCGACCTGAGCGAAGGCGATGCGGGCGTGGAGCAGCGGAACCTTCTGGCCAGGAAGTTCGGGCCCCTGGTCGGGGAGGTTCCCGACGACGAGCGGGTGGCGCGATACCCCTGGTACGACGGCACGCGCTGGGCGCCACATGCCGAGGCGCTCCTCGACGCTCTCGAGGACCTCGCGCCACAGCCGACGACAGACGTGTGAGTGAGGCGCGGGCTCGGCACTCGCCATCTGGACCGGATGGGGAACTCCGGTCCGGGGTCACGCCGAGCCCGGCGGGCGGCCTCGGGAGTTCATGCAGTATACTTCTGGTCCCGCGGCCAGCGGCAGGAGAGCCGGCAGTATACTGCCGGAATTGCCTCAGCCCTGCGGTCGGCCACAGCACGGACCTCCGGCGCTGCGCGTCGGGCCTGCTTCTCCAAGCAGAGCGGGGCGAGATGCCGCCGACCGGCCTCACGTCCTGAGCTTGGAGAAGCCACTTTGGGCCCGCGTCCGCGGGGGCGAGCACCGGCGAAGACGTGGCTGAGCCTGATGGCGCGAGCGCCCCTCGGGTCCCGGCGCTGGGGCGTGGCCATCTTCACCCGCGAGATGCCCCGCACCCGACCGCTGCGCCTGATGATCTACGACCGGACCTGCTGGATAGGCCGCCCGCCGGGGCTGACCGGGAGCTGGATCCTGGGCGGGGCGCTCTACCGGTTGCTCGGGCGCATCGACGGGTTCCGCGGCGTGACGAGCTGGCCCGAGGCGCTCGAGTGGCTGGCCACGGTGGGCGGTCCGGATCAGCGCATCGCGGAGGTCCAGTACTGGGGCCACGGCAACTGGGGCAACGTCCGGGTGGCTGGCGAGGTGTTCGACGTGCGGGCCCTGCAGCCGGGCCATCCGATTCACGAAGGGCTTGTGCGCGTGCGGGAGCGACTCACTTCCGGCGGCACCGCGCTGTGGTGGTTCCGAACCTGCAAGACCTTCGGCACCGAGGCGGGACACCGCTTCGCGCGCGAGTGGACGCGGTTCTTCGACGCGCGCGCCGCGGGGCACACGCACGTCATCGGGCCATGGCAGAGCGGGCTCCACCTGCTCGCGCCGGGACAGGAGCCGGACTGGTCGGTGGAGGAGGGCGTCCCGGAAGGTGCGCAGGCGCAGGAGGCTGCGCGACGTCCCGTCCGCGGCATCTGGTCCACGCGCCGCTGCCCGAACACGATCTCCTGCCTGCACGGCCGCGTGCCCGACGACTTCCACGTCCGCTCCCGGGAGGGATGAGCGCGGCACGAACGGCCTGCCCAGCTTCATGGCGCTGCGGCCCAGTGATGGCGGCGGCGGACGCGAGGTCGAGCCCGGGTCACTGCAGCGGCACAACGACGAGCCGGTTGCAGGACGCCTCAGGTCCGAGGCGCAGCGGCCCTTCGGAGGCGGTCGCGGACGGCGACGCCGAGTCCTGCGCCCTCGGGCGGCGCGGCGACGATCACGTCACAGCCGGCGGCGTCGATCTCCCTCAAGGTGGCGTAGAGCTCGCGGGCGAAGCCGGCGGGATCCTCCGGGAGCATGAACGACCGGCCATTCACCGGAAGCGCGACCTGCACGTTCCCGGGCGCGAGCACGGCCACGCGCCGTCCTTGCGCGGCCAACCTCGCGGCGGTCTCGCTGAGCTGCTTCCCCTCCGCGTCGCGCTCCACCAGCACCAGCCCCGCCCGGGGCGCGTAGTGCGAGGGCAGCAGGCCCGGCGCGCGAACGGCCGACGCGGGCGCGACGAGCTTCTCCCCCAGCACGCGCTCGATCTCCTCCACCGGAAGCCCGCCTGGCCGAAGCAGCGCGGGGTGCTCCCCGCTGAGGTCGACGATGGTGGACTCCACGCCCACCTCGCAGCGGCCGCCGTCGAGCACGTAGTCCACCTCGTCGCCGAGGTCCTCGATGACGTGCTGCGCGGTGGTGGGGCTCACGTGGCCGAACCTGTTCGCGGAGGGCGCGGCGAGGCCACCGCCGAGCTCGCGCAGGACGGCCTGGGCGAGCGGGTGGGCGGGGACGCGGAGCGCGACGGTGTCCTGTCCTCCGGTCACCGCGTCCGAGACGAGCGCGCTCTTCTTCAGCACCAGGGTGAGCGGCCCGGGCCAGAAGGCCTCGGCGAGCCGCACTGCGCGCTCCGGCACGTGCGCGGCGAACCGGGTGAGCGCTTCTTTGCCCGGCAGGTGGACGATGAGCGGATGGGTCTGCGGCCTCCCCTTCGCGGCGAAGATGCGGCGGACCGCGAGCTCGTTGGTCGCATCCGCCGCGAGCCCGTAGACGGTCTCGGTGGGCAGGGCCACGAGGCCGCCCTCCCGCAGCACCTGCACCGCCAGCGCCACCTCGTCGCCCTTCGCCATGGGCCGCCTCTACCACGGTGCGCTGGGATCTTGACCAGCGCGGCAAGCTCCCGGAAAAACACCGGCACCATGATCCAGGTCGAAGGGCTGTCCAAGTACTACGGCCCGCACGCCGCGATCCGGAACCTCCAGTTCGGGATCGATCGCGGAGAGGTGATCGGCTTCCTCGGGCTCAACGGCGCGGGGAAGACCACGACCCTCAAGGTGCTGGGCTGCGTGTTGCTCCCCACGTCCGGCCGCGTGACCATCGATGGCTTCGACGTGGTCCGCGATCCGCACGAGATCCGCAAGCGCATCGGCTTCCTCCCCGACACGCCGCCGCTCTACGACGAGATGACGGTCGCGGGGTATCTCACCTACGTCGCCCGGCTGCGCCGCGTGCCCGTCCGGAAGGTGAGCGATCACGTCGCCGAGGCGCAGGCGCTCACCGCGCTGGAGGATGTCTCGGAGGAGCGGCTCGGCGCGCTCTCCCACGGCTACCGGCAGCGGGTGGGCGTGGCGCAGGCGCTGGTGCACAAGCCCGAGCTGCTCATCCTCGACGAGCCCTCGAGCGGCCTCGACCCCGTGCAGATCGTCGAGATGCGCAACCTCATCCGGAGGCTCAAGGGCCGCCACACGGTGCTGGTCTCGAGCCACATCCTCTCGGAGATCAGCCAGATCTGCGATCGGCTGCTGGTGATCCAGGAGGGGCAGCTCGTGGCGCAGGGGACGGAGGAGGAGCTGGCGCAGCGGCTCGGCGGCGCGGGCAGGGTGGAGCTCGAGCTGCGCGGGCCGGATGCGCAGACGGCGCAGGCCACGCTTCAGCACATCGAGGGCGTGACGCGGGTGGAGCTGGTGCGTGAGCTCGCGGGCGCGCTGCTCTTCCGCGTGGACGTGCCGGCGGACGCAAGACCACAGCTCGCGCGAACAGTGGTGGGCGAGGGCTGGGACCTGCTGCGGATGGACCGCGGGAGCCAGAAGCTGGAGTCGATCTTCCTGCGACTGACGCAGCGGGATGCCGATCAGAAGGAGGCCGCGTAGATGGGCACTTCCCTCCTCATCGCCCGGCGCGAGCTGGCCGCGTACCTGCGCACCCTGAGCGGCTGGGTGATCATCGCCGGCGTGCTCGCGGTGACCGGGCTTCTCTTCAACGCCTTCGTGATGGGCGGCGGCGGCAAGCGCTCCGCCGAGGTCATCGCCCAGTTCTTCTACGTCTGCAGCGGGATGGTGATGTTCGCCTCGGTCCTGCTCTCCATGCGGCTGCTCGCCGAGGAGCGGCAGACGGGGACCTTGTCGCTGCTCTACTCCTCGCCGGTGCGCGACGTGGAGATCGTGCTGGGCAAGTTCCTCTCCGCGCTCGCGTTCCTCTCGCTGCTCATCGCGCTCACCCTCTTCATGCCGCTGCTGGTGATGGTGAACGGCAAGGTCTCGGCAGGGCACCTCGCCGCGGGGTACCTCGGGCTGCTCCTGCTCGGGAGCGCGACGCTGGCGCTGGGGACCTTCGGCTCGGCGCTGGCGAAGAACCAGGTGGTGGCCGCGATCATCGGCGGCTGCATCGTGGTGGCGCTGCTGGTGTCCTGGTACCTCTCGCAGGTCACCGACCGCCCCTTCAGCGACGTGTTCATGTCGCTCGCGCTCTACGGCAAGCACTTCCCGCCCTTCCAGCAGGGCGTCATCCACCTGCGCGGCGTCGTCTACTACCTGCTCGTCACCTTCGTCGGCCTCTTCGCCGCCAC
>CAZCWA010000442.1:0-4654 GCA_964502265.1 uncultured Myxococcaceae bacterium
CCTCCACCTCTTCGACCGACGCGTCCGGGCGCCCGTAGCGGATGTTGTCCAGCACCGAGGCCGAGAAGAGCAGCGGCTCCTGCGAGACCACGCCCACCTGCCGCCGCAGCCACTCGGGGTCGAGCGCGCGCAGGTCCTCCCCGTCCACGGTCAGCCTCCCCGCGTCCGGGTCGTAGAGCCGCGTGAGCAGCGCCGCCACGGTGGACTTGCCCGCGCCCGAAGGGCCCACCAGCGCCACCCGCTCGCCGGGCTCGAGCAGCAGGTCCACGCCCTGCAGCACGGGCACGTCCGGGCGCGCGGGGTAGGTGAAGGAGACGCCTTCCAGCGCCACCCGGCCGGCGACCTTTGGCAGGGTCTTCCCGCCCGAGTGGGGGATGGCGGGGACGCGGTCGAGCAATTCGAAGATGCGCTCGGCGGCGCCGCCCGCGCGGTTGAAGTCCGCCCACAGCTCCGAGAGCGCGCCCAGGGAGATGGCCACCATCAGGGTGTAGACGAGGAACGAGGTCAGCCCGCCCACCGTCATGTTCCCCTCCAGCACGAGGTGCCCGCCGTACCAGAGCACCGCCACCGCGGCGCCGAAGGAGAGGAACGACGCGCCGCCCATGAACACGGCCGAGGCCGCGATGCGCCTTCGCGCGACGGAGAAGGCGTGCTGGACGGCGGAGGCGTAGCGGCGGTGTTCGGCCCGCTCGGCGGCAAACGCCCTCACGGTGCGGATGCCGGAGAGGCCCTCCTCGGCGACCTCGCTGGCGCGGGCGAGCGCGTCCTGCACGTCGCGCGAGAGCTTGCGGACCTTGCGCCCGTAGACCACCGCGCCCACCGCCACCGGGGGGACCACCGCCAGCATCAGCAGGGTCAGCCTCGGCGAGGTGTAGAAGAGCAGCGCGATGCCGCCCGCCGCGGTGGCGAGGTTGCGCAGCACCATGGAGATGTTGGCGCTCACGGTGTTCTGCAGCACCGTGGTGTCGGACGCGAGCCGGCTCACCAGTTCGCCGGTGCGGCGCTCGTCGAAGAAGGCGACCTCCTGCTTCACCAGGCTGCCGAAGACGTCCGCGCGCAGCTTCGAGACCACGCGCTCGCCGGTGGTGGAGAAGAAGTAGTAGCGCAGCGCCACCGCCACCGCCTGCACGCAGAAGATGCCCAGAAGCCACAGCGCCGCGCGGTCGATGAGGCCGGTGTCGCCGCCCTCGCCCAGCGCGCCGTCGATGATCACCCGGATGGCCTGCGGGAAGAGCAGGCCCATCCCGCTGCCGAGCACGAGGAACAGCGTGCCCAGCAGGAGCGGACGCCACTCGGGGCGGGCGAGGCTGAGCAGGCGGCGGATGCTGACCTTCCGGGAGACCTTCGGTGTGTTCACCGCGCGCACCGTAACGGGCCCGGCGTCCCGGCGCACCGGCCGGGCGGCCCTGTCCGGGTCCGGGTTATGAAGCGGCATGACGCGACTGCACGTGGTGGACGGGACGTACGAGCTCTTCCGCGCCCACTTCTCCAAGCGCCCCCCGAAGCGCGCCCTCGGCGGTCAGGACGTGAAGGCCACCGCCGGCGTTGCCTCCAGCCTGCTCGCCCTGCTGCAGGATCCGTCCGAGCGGGTGACGCACCTCGCGGTGGCGTTCGACAACCCCATCCGGTCTTTCCGCAACGATCTCTACGCCGGCTACAAGACCGAGGCGGGCGTGCCGGAGGAGCTGCTCGCGCAGTTCGACCTGGTGGAGGAGGTCGTCCGAAGGCTGGGCATCGCGGTGTGGTCGATGAAGGCCTACGAGGCGGACGACGCGCTCGCCACCGCCGCCCACCGCTTCGGGGACCAGGTGGAGCAGGTGCGGATCGTCGCCACCGACAAGGACCTGATGCAGTGCGTGCGCGGCGAGCAGGTGGTGCTGGTGGACCGGATGCGCGAGCGGGTGATCGACGAGGCCGGGGTGAAGGCGCTCAAGGGCGTCGTCCCCTCGGCGATCCCGGATCTCCTGGCGCTGGTGGGCGACACCGCGGACGGCATCCCGGGGGTGGCCGGGTTCGGGGAGAAGACCGCGGGGCTGCTGCTCGGCGCGTTCGGCTCGGTGGAGGCGATCCCCGACGATCCGGCGGGCTGGCCGAAGGGTGTGCGGGGCGCCGACCGGCTGGCGAAGACGCTGCGCGAGGAGCGCGAGCGGGCGCGGCTGTGGCGGCGCCTGGCCACCCTGATGATCGACGTGGACGAGAGCGTCCCTCCCGCCGACGGGCTGGAGACGGTGAGGTTCCGCGGCACGCCGGAGAAGGGGTGGCGGGAGCTGTGCGCGAGCCTCGACTTCGGCACGCTGGCCGACCGGCCGCGCCTGTGGGCCTGAGCCTGTCGGTTGTGGCCGCGCCCGCGATCCCGTAGCGCACGCTTCGCCCACCCGCGCACCTGCCCTCCGGTGCTCGCACGTGGGGGCGCATTGACGCCGGATCCGGGGTGGGGGGGCGCTGTCCCTTCAAGGAACCTCGCCTCAGCCTCTGGACCGGCTGCCCGCGCGGCTGCGAGTGGCCATGCTGCCGGGCGGCAATGGGATCCGGTCTCCTCGATTGGCTGCTGGAGTGCGCCCCGTTCGGGGTGGCCTGGTACCCGGGCGACGGGCGGATCCGCCTCAACGCCGAGGCCGCGCGGATCGCCGGTCTGCGCGAGCGGGTGCTGCCCCTCTCCGAGTTCGGGGACAAGGTGCGGATGATCGAGGCCGCGCGGGAGCTCGGGCCGGAGGAGCGGCCGCTGTTCCTCGCGCTGCACGGGCGGCGGCTGCCGCGTACCCGGATGGAGGTGGTGAGGGCGGACGGCGCGCGGGTGGCGGTGGCGGTGGAGGCGCTGCCGTGGCCGTCGGACGGACGCCCGGGGGCGGTGGTGATCGTCGAGGACGTGGAGTGGTCCCTGGAGGGCGAGCGCCGGCAGTCCGAGTGGCTCGGCGCGCTCGGCCACGAGCTCAACGGGGCGCTGCAGCACCTGATGGCCACGGTCACCGCGGCCGAGAAGCTCCTCCACATCGACCCTTCGCGCGCCGCCGCACACCTCGGCAACACCCGCGGGCAGGCGCAGTCGATGGGCCGGCTGGTGCGCGACTTCATCGACGCCGCGAGGCTGGGCTCCGGGACCCTGCAGTGCCGGCCGGTGCCGGTGTCGCTCGACCACTTCCTGCGGCAGCACGCGGAGCGCGCGCAGCTCATGGACAGCGCGCACCGGATCTTCGTCAGCGCCGAGGACGGGCTGTGGGCGGTGGCGGACCCGGACCGGCTCTCGCAGATCCTCACCAACCTATTCAGCAACGCCGCGCGGTACGCGGATCCGGGCCTGCTCGAGCTGGGCGCGCGCCGCGACGAGGGCCGGGTGCTGATCTGGCTGCGCGACGAGGGCCCCGGCATCCCCGAGCCGCTGCAGCCGCAGCTCTTCCAGCGCTACCGCCGGCTGCCGAGCCGGGTGAACGGCGCGGGCCTGGGGCTGTGGCTCTCGCGTGAGCTGGCCCTGGTGATGGGCGGCGACCTCTGGATGAGGAGCGCCGATGGCGGGGGGACCAGCTTCTTCATCGGGCTGCCCGCGTGCGAAGAAGTCCAGGCGGAGCACGAGGCCCTCGACGAGCAGGCGGCCGATCGGGCGATGCAGATGGCCCCTCCCGCGTAGCGCGGGCCATGCGCACCCTTCCGAACGGGGCGGTCGCTGCCCCGGGAGGGAACCGTGCCGCAGACCGAGAGTCAGATCCCCGAGCGGGCGTTGCCCACCTCCGACCTCCTCCGCCACGCGCTGAGCGAGGCGAAGCTCCTGGCGCGCGCGGAGGTGATGCACGCGAAGCTCGAGCTGAGGGCCGAGCTGAAGGCCGCCACCCGTGCGGGCATCGGGCTGGGCGTGGCTGGGACCCTGGGACTGGTGGGGCTGACGCTGCTGTTCGCCACGCTGGCTTTGGCGCTGCCGGTGAGCGGGTGGCTGGGGATGCTGCTGGTGGGGCTCTTCGTGCTGGCGGTGGCGGGGGCGGCGGGGCTCTACGGCTACAAGAAGCTGCCGAAGGAGCCGATGGCGCGGACGCGGGCGAGGCTGCTCGACGACGTGACGCTGGCGAAGGAGCACCTGCAATGACCGAGGGGCTGGAGCAGGCGGGACAGACCGCCAACCGCATCCGCGGCGAGCTACTGCGCACGCTGGAAGAGCTCGAGCGGCGCCGCGAGAACCTGAGCGACTGGAAGGGACAGCTCCGCGCGAACCGGGAGGTGCTCTTCGCCGCCGGCGGCGTGGTGGGCGGGTACCTGGCATTGAAGGTGGGGTACCGGATCTACGAGCGCCGGAAGTGGGGCTCGCATCGGAACCACTTGAGGGTGAAGGCGGTGAAGCGCGCGTGGAGGCGGCCGCAGCAGGTCGCCGCACCCAGCGACCGCTCCGCCGGCGCGACCCTGGTGCTGGCGGTGGCCGGCGCCTTCGCCTCGGCGTTCGCGGCCACGCTGGCCCGGCGCGCGGCAGAGCGGGTGCTCCAGAGCGGGGGCAGGGACTCCGTCCGGCTCCCTGCCTTGAAGCGCAAGCGGATCGTGATCGACGGGCCGCCCGCGACGCTGCCGCCCCAGCGCTACGAGACCACCGCGCCGCGCGAGCCGGGCCGGTCCATCGAGCCGGCCAGGTCCATCGAGCCGGTCCTGCACGTGCCGGTGTAGCGGGCGCCTCGCGGGC
>CAZCWA010000443.1:0-4646 GCA_964502265.1 uncultured Myxococcaceae bacterium
GCCGCGTCCTGCGCGTAGGGCAGGGACATCTGCATGAGGCCGGTGCGCCGCTGCGTCTTGGGGCTGTCGGTGACCGCCACCTCGGGGAAGAACCCCTCCAGCAGGTGCTGGTCGAGCTCGTCGCGCGACAGCTCGGTGCGCAGGGTGCCACCCATCAGCGAGGAGCCGCGACCGGCGATGGCGATGGGCGCCGTCTGCAGGGAGGGATCCGCGAAGAGGGCCTCCTTGGCGGCGCGGGCCGCGTGGGTGAGGGCGTGCATCTGCGACGCGTCGAGGTTCTTTCCCTGCTCCTGAAAGCGGGCTGCCAGCCGGTAGGCCAGCGCCAGATCCATGTTGTCGCCGCCGAGCAGGATGTGGTCGCCCACCGCCAACCGGGTGAGCCCCAGCTCTCCGTTCTCCTCGGTGACCGACATGAGGCTCAGGTCGGTGGTGCCGCCGCCCACGTCCACCACGAGGATCACGTCGCCGACGGAGACCTGCTTGCGGAACGATCCACCCGACGCCTCGATCCAGGCGTAGAGCGCGGCCTGAGGCTCCTCGAGGAGGGTGGGGGAGGGGAGTCCCGCCAGCCGCGCCGCCTCGAGCGTCAGCTCACGTGCTGCCGCATCGAACGAGGCGGGCACGGTGAGGATCAGCTCCTGCTCTTCGAGCGGGGCCCCTTCGCCGAGGCCGTGCGCCCAGGCCTGCTTCAGATGGCGCAGGGTGCGCGCGGTCGCCTCCAGCGGCGAGACCTTCTGCACCTCTTCGGGCGCGTTCCAGGGGAGGAGCCCGGCGGTGCGATCCACGCCGGGGTGACACAGCCAGCTCTTGGCGCTCGAGACCAGGCGGGTGGGAACCTTGGTCCCGTGGCTTCGCGCCAGCTCACCCACGATGTCGCGGGCGTCGGGATCCCAGGGCAGCGCGAGCGTTCCCTCCCCGAACTCCTGTGCTGCAGGCAGGTAGAGGAAGGAGGGGAGCAGCTGACGCGCGTCCACCGTGCCGGGTGCGATGAGCTGCGGGATGGGCAGCATCGACTGCGCGGCGCCACGGGGGCCCTGCTCCAGGTTCAGATAGGAGATCGCGCTGTGCGTGGTCCCCAGGTCAATGCCGACCGCGTAGCGCGCCATCAGGAGAGCTCCACCTCGGCAGGGGCCAGGACCCGGGCGTCGACCGCGGGCGCGATCGCCGGGAAGCGCTCCGCGGTCACCGTCCAGCCGCGGTGCTTGAGCTCGCCCACATGGGGCGGTTGGCCTGCGACGTTGCCGGTGAGCTGGATGCGCTGAGGGTCGTAGCCCGGCTGGACCGTGACCCGGCTGCCCTCATCCTCCGACTGGATGGGGGCGAGATCGACCAGCTGACGCAGCGCCTTGCGGCAACCTTCGTGGACGACGCGTGCGGCCGCGCCCACCTCGGCGTCGCTGAACGGCGCGACCTCCTCCTGAAGGAAGTCCACCAGCCGCCCCTCACGCTGCAGCAGCGAGAGCACGTAGAGGCCCGCGGCGTGCGGCGACAGGGCGGGCGCCGCAGCCTGGGCTGCCGGCGCCTCGGGCTCGGTCACCGCAGGCGTCTTCGGCAACCCTGAGGGCAGCGCGGGCTCACCGCGGTGGACGGGGAGGACCTTCTGCGCGAGCTCGGGATTGAAGAGCAGGCGCCAGAAGAGAACGAAGGCCAGCGCGAAGCGGGCGAAGAAGGAGGGGAGCGGGGTCTCGTCGTGCGACATGCGGCGCGGATTAACAGAGCCGACCGGCTTTGCCACGCGTCTGCTCGCCTGTCTGACAGGCGGACGATGGACGGACAAAAAGAAAGGCCCCACCAGCCGGAGCTGATGGGGCCCTTCGGTCACTTGGAGGCGGACGGGATCGAACCGACGACCTTCGCATTGCGAACGCGACGCTCTCCCAACTGAGCTACGCCCCCACAGCGTGGTGTGCACCGAGGCCTTACCGACTGAAAGGATGGCCGCGGAGCGGGGCGGTGGATATGTCAGGCCCCGGCAGCCTGTCAAGCGGCTCCGCGCGCGAAGTCGCGTAAGATTGACGCGCCACGCAGCAGAGGTGTCTATTAAGGGCGCCTCACGGAGTTGATCGGCGATTCCGAGCGCTCCCCTGAGACCCCCGAGAGCATGTCAGCGACCCAAGCGAAGACCCTGAGCCCCACCGAGCTCGCGAAACTGGAGCACGCGTTCGCGTCCGATCCCACCTCGGATGCCTATCGGCCTCTCGCCGAGGCTTACCTCTCCATGAGCCGGTACATGGAGGCCATGGTCGTCTGCAAGAAGGGGGTCAAGGCCCACCCGCAGTCGGCTGCGCCGCGGCTCATGCTCGCCCGCGTCTACGCGGAGCAGGGCAAGGACAAGAAGGCGACCGAGGAGCTCGCCCAGGCGGTGGAGCTCGAGCCGCGCAACCTGGACGTCCTGCGCCTGCAGGGGCGGGTCCTCCTCCGCAGCGGTGACACCGCGGGTGGTCAGGCTGCGCTCGCCACCGCGTTGTCGGTCGCTCCTGGAGACGCGGAGTCCGTCGCCCTGCTGAAGGAGGCCGGTCTCCCGGTCCCCAGCGGCGCGCCTGCCGCGCCCGCTGCGGCTGCCCCTGCTCCCGCCCCCTCGGCGGGCCCCGCGCCCCAGGGGCCGCCGGTCCTCCAGCCGGTGAGCGGCACCCCGGTCCCTGCCGCCGCCCCTCGTGCTCCCGCGGTCGCTCCTGCGGCGCCCGCCGCCGGCGCCCCCGCGCCGTCGCTCCGTCCCGCGCCCGCCGCCGCGCCTGCCGCGCGCCGCAATCAGGTGGTCTCGGCCACGCGCGGAGCGCCGGCCCTGTCGGCGGCCCGGCACGATGACGACGATGACGACGAGCTCCCCCGGGGACGCTCAGGCGGCGGGAAGCAGAAGCTGGTCTTTGTGGCCATGCTGGCGCTCGTTCCCCTCGCCATCGGTGGCTACACCACCTATCGGAACATCACGCAGAAGCGGGAGACGCAGGTCCGCCGTCAGCTCGCGGTGGCGACCGAGCAGCTCAAGCACGACAGCTTCGAGAGCTACAAGAAGGTGACTGCCGCGGCCGAAGAGGCCCTGGAGATCGACGGCAACAGCCCGCTCGCGCACGGCATCCTCGCGTACGCCTACACCATTCGCTGGACCGAGCACGGAGGCGGAGATGTGGCGCGCTCCGGCGCCGAGCGGCACCTGACGTGGGGCGCCCAGAACGGCGCTCACGGCGTCTCCAGCCACTTCATCGCCGCCCGCGCGCTGTTCGACATGGGCAGCGGGAAGGGCACCGAGGCGCTGCAGCAGATCCGCTCCACCATCGAAGGGTTTGAGGCTCAGGGGCGGTCGAGCTCGCTGCTCTACCTGACCCGCGGACTGCTCGAGATGCAGCTGGGCGATCTCACCGCGGCGGAGAAGAGCCTCGCGACCGCTCACGGCGCCGCCCCCGATGATCCGCGCATCTACGCCGCCCAGGGAACGCTCGCCCGTCAGCTCGGCCAGATCGAGCCGGCGGAGATGAAGTTCGCGAACGCGATGACCTACGAGAGCAACCACCCCGAGTCGTTGCTGGGGCTCGCGCTGCTCCGCCTCAACCGGGGGCTGGATCACTACGGGAAGGTCGCCAATGGGCTCGAGAGGCTGCTCACCGCCGAGCCTCCGCCCTCTCCCCGTCAGCTGGCCACGGCGTCCATGGCGCGCTCGCTGCTGATCGGCACCGTGCTCTCCGAGCTGGGCGACCTCTCCGCCGCGCAGCGCCGCGAGCTGCTGAAGGAGACGAAGATCCCCCCCGATCGGGCCGCGGCGACCGAGGAGATGGAGCGCATGGAGAAGCAGGCCCTCTCCCTGAGCCCCAACCACCCCGAGCTCTACGTGCTGCGCGGGCGTCGCCATGAGCGGAGCGGGTCCACCGAGGCCGCCCTGGCCGACTATCGCCGGGCGGTGGAGCTGGCGCCTCAGCAGGCGTACCTGCACACGACCCTGGCCGAGGCGCTCCTCAAGCAGCCGCAGGGGGCAGCCGAGGCGGAGAAGGTGGTGGCCGCAGCCATCCGCGCGCTGGGCCCCAGCCCGCGCCTGCGCATGATGCACGGCAAGGCGCTGCTCGCGGCGGGGAAGGTCGACGAGGCCATCGTCGAGTACCGCGCCGCGATGGGTGGGACGGCTGAAGGACAGGCCCAGAACCCCGAGGCACGCGCGGCGCTGGGCGCGGCCCTGGCTCAGAAGCGGGTCTATGACGAGGCCAAGGCGCATCTGGAGGCCTCCATCACCGCCCTCGTTGCCCGGCCCTCCGCGCTCGCGGCGGCCCTGACCGATCTGGGACGGGTCTACCAGGCCACCTCGGAGCTGGAGAAGGCGGAGGACGCGTTCAGTCGCGCCATCAAGGCGGACGATCAGTACGCGCCGGCCTACTTCCACTTCGCCCGCTTCTTCGCGGACGCGAGCAACCGCGACCGGGCGAGCGCGCTGGCGAAGGACTATCTGCGCCGGGATCCGCGCGGCGCCCACGCCTCCGAGGCGCAGGCCCTGCTGCAGTAGCCCCGCTTCATCCCCGAATCGGCGCGGGCGCGGTCATCTCCGCGCTCCCGCGCCGCACCGAGGGGGGCACCTTGCCTCCGGAGGGGGATCAGGGTATGGCGCTGGGGCCCATCGGGGGCCTGCCTCAAGCGAAAGCGCACCCTCTTGATTGCAAGCACCG
>CAZCWA010000444.1:0-4622 GCA_964502265.1 uncultured Myxococcaceae bacterium
TGCTGCTGTCGCGGATGGCGAAGAGCCAGGCCGCGCTCCGGGAGCAGCTCCCTCCGTTCGTGCCGAACGCGCTGCGCCCCGTGATGCAACCGATCGCGGCGAGCGGCGTCTCGTTCCTGGTGCGCAAGTACGGGATCGAGCCCGACGACGCCGAGCACACCGCCCGGGTACGCGAGGCGCTCGATCTCCTGCGCGCGGCGCTGAACGGCAGCGGCACGCATCTCGTCGGCGGCGCCTTCTCCTTCGCCGACATCACCATGGCCAGCACGCTGCAGTTCCTCCTCCCCGTCGCGGACAGGTACATCGCGCTCGGGCCGGCGACGCGCGAGGCGTGGACGCACCCTGCGCTCGCGGCGGAGTACCCGGACCTGTTCGCGTGGCGCGATGGCCTCTACGCGTCCTTCCGCAAAGCAGGCGCGTGAGGACCGTCTGACGTCACCCTCCAGCGGGCTCCAGGATCTCGGAAAGGTGTCGTCGCATCTGGAGCCGCGCGCGGTGCAGGCGGCTCTTCAGTGCGCGCACCTCGATCCCCACCACCTGCGCGGCCTGCTCGGCGCTGAGTCCTTCGACGTCCCGGAGGATCAGCACCTCGCGGGCGTTCTCCGGCAGCGCACGGATCGCGGCCTGCAGCGCTTCGCCGAGCTGCTTCGCGTGCGCGACGGCCTCGGGATCGGCACCGTGGGACTCGACCGACAGCACGCCCGGCTCCTCGAGCGACACCGCGTCCGACTGCCGGCGGCGCTCCTTGATGCAGTGGCTCCGGGCGATCTGGAACAGCCAGGTCGAGAGCGCTGCGTCGCCACGGAAGCCCCGCATCCCCTTGAACGCGGTGAGGAGCGTCTGCTGGAGCACCTCCTTCGCCACGTCCTCCGAACCGCACAACCGGAGCCCGAACCGATAGACCTGCCGCTCATGGCGCACGAGCAGCGCTTCGACCGCCTGTGAGTCACCGCCCTGCGCGGCCCTGACCAGCTCGAGCTCCGTATCAGCCATCAGCATGCCCATGGAGACAGGGACACGAGCGGGCTCCGCAAAAGTTCCCGGCAGCCGCCGCGAATCCTTTTCTTGCCGTATGGCTCCCATCGTCATGGAAAACATCGCAATGCCAATCGCAGGCGGGGTGCTCATCGGGCTGAGCGCCTCGATGCTCCTTCTCTTCAACGGCCGCGTGGCGGGAATCAGCGGCATCCTCGGCGCGCTGGTGGTCCGGGAGACCTCGGACAAGGCCTGGCGGGCCGCGTTCGTCGCGGGCCTGCTCGGCGGCGGGGCGGTCATGCTCGCACTCCTCCCCAGCGCTTTCGGCGAGCCTTCCGCGGCGTCGTCGAATCTCGCCGTCGCCATCCCCGCCGGCCTGCTCGTCGGCTTCGGCACGATGCTCGGCAGCGGCTGCACCAGCGGACACGGCGTGTGCGGGATCGGCCGAGGCTCGACCCGCTCCATCGCCGCGACGCTCACCTTCATGGCCACCGGGATGATCGCGGTCATCGCGCTGCGCACGCTCTCGGGAGGTGCACTGTGACCAGGAACCTGAAGCCCCTCCTCGCCGCGTTCGCCGCCGGCGCCGTCTTCTCCGTGGGCCTCGTGCTCGCCGGGATGACCGATCCCCAGAAGGTGCAGGCCTTTCTCGACGTGACCGGCGACTGGGATCCCAGCCTCGCGTTCGTGATGGGCGGCGCGGTGGTCACCCACGGCCTCCTGCGGCTGCTCATCCGCCGCCGCACCCGGCCGATCCTCGCGCCCTCGTTTCCGAACGCGCCGTCCCGCCGGGTGGACGTGCGGCTGCTCGCTGGCGCTGGACTCTTCGGGTTGGGCTGGGGACTGTCCGGCTATTGCCCCGGCCCGGCGCTGACCTCCGTCGCCACCGGCGGAACGACCCTCCTCGCGTTCGTGCTGTCGATGCTCGGCGGCATGTCGATCTTCCACATGTGGGCGCGGCTGCAGGCTGCACGGGTCAAGGCCGCGCCCGCCATCGAGGCGCCATGAGCACCCACACAGAAGCCATCCCCGTCCCCGAGCTGCCGGCGGGCCGGATCCGGAGGCTGCTCCCGGGGACGCTGACCGCCATCGGCGTCGGCGCGCTCGCCTGGTTCGTCTCGCGCTTCACGCCCGCGATGAGCCCGCTCATCTGGGCGATCCTGCTCGGCGCGCTGGCGGCGAACACGCTCAAGCTGCCGGCGATCCTCGCCCCCGGAATCACCTTCTCCGCGAAGCAGATCCTGCGCCTGGCGGTCGGCCTGCTCGGGCTGCGGCTCGCGGTGTCGCAGGTCCTCGCGGTGGGCCCGAGCGGCCTCGTCCTCGTCGTCGTGGCGGTGGCCGCGACCTTCTTCTTCTCGCAGTGGATCGGGAAGCGCCTCGGGCTCTCCCGCTCGCTCTCCACTGTGCTGAGCGCCGGCACCTCGATCTGCGGCGCCTCGGCGATCGTGGCGGTCGCAGGCATCGCGGACGCGAAGGACGAGGAGACCGCGATCGGCGTGGGCGCGGTCACCGTCTACGGCACGCTCGCGATGTTCCTCTACCCGCTCATCGCGCAGCTCACCGGGATGACGCCGGAGGTGTTCGGGCTGTGGGCGGGCGCGTCGATCCACGAAGTGGCCCAGGTGGTCGCGGCGGGCTTCAGCTTCGACAGCGCGGCCGGGGGCGGGACGGACGCGGTGGAGCTCGCCACGGTGGTGAAGCTGGGGCGGGTGTTGATGCTCGCGCCGGTCACGATCCTCCTCTCGCTCTCGTACCGCTCCGCGAAGCGCAGCGCGGGCGCCGCGAAGGTCTCGCCGGTGCCCTGGTTCATCGTGGTCTTCATCCTCATGGTCGCGGTGCGCTCGCTGGACGTGCTCCCCGCGCCGGTCCTCGACGGCCTCATCCAGTTCGACGGTCTGCTCCTCGCGGTCTCCATGGCGGGGCTCGGGCTCGACCTGCGCTGGGCCCGCGTGCGCGCCGCGGGGCTGAAGCCGCTGTACGCGACCCTCGCCGGGACGGTCTTCATCGCCGTCGTCTCGCTCGGCGTGGTGAAGGCCTTCGGAACCCTCACATGAAAGGAACGCACCCCATGGACATCCAGCACTTCTACGACCCGCGCACGAACACGCTGACCTACGTCGTCTTCGATCCCGCGAGCCGCGACGCGGTGGTGATCGATCCCGTCCTCGACTTCGACCCCGCCTCCGGCCGCATCTGGACGGAGAGCGCGAGCGCGGTCATCGCCTTCATCCGCGAGAGCTCCCTCCGGCTGCGCTACGTCCTCGAGACGCACGCGCACGCGGATCACCTCTCCGGCTCGGCGATCTTCAAGCGCGAGTTCCCCGACGCGAAGCTGGCCATCGGCGCCCGCATCACCGAGGTGCAGAAGGTCTTCCGGACCGTCTTCGATCTCCCCGCGGACTTCCCCACCGACGGCAGGCAGTTCGACCGGCTCCTCGACGACGGCGAGATCCTCCAGGCGGGCACGCTCGCGTTCGAGGTCCTCTTCACGCCCGGCCACACGCCGGCCTGCGCGAGCTACCGCGTGGGCGACGCGCTCTTCACCGGGGACGCGCTGTTCATGCCGGACGGCGGCACGGGCCGCTGCGACTTCCCCGGCGGCAGCGCGAGCGCCCTCTACCGCTCCGTGCAAGGCCGTCTCTACGCGCTGCCGGACGAGACCCGCGTCTTCGTCGGCCACGACTACCAGCCCGGCGGCCGTCCGCTGCAGTTCGAGACGACCATCGGCGCGCAGAAGCGGGAGAACATCCAGCTCCGCGCGGAGACCCCCGAAGCGGAGTACGTGGCGCTGCGCACGACGCGCGACGCGACGCTGTCTGCGCCGAAGCTCCTCTTCCAGAGCGTCCAGGTGAACGTGGACGCAGGCGCGCTGCCGGCGCCGGGCAGCACCGGCGTGCGCTATCTGAAGATCCCGCTCAACGCGTTCCGCGCGACCCGCGACGACCTCGAGCTGCTCCCCCTCCGGGAACCATCCGCCGCGCCGCGCGTGTCCTGAGTTGCTGAGCGAACCCAACGACGAAGGAACCCACCATGATCCGCTTCACCACCGCCGCGTTCGCCTGCGTGGCCCTCACTTCCTGCGCCACGCCGAAGACCCGGCACGTCACCGTCGCCTACGTGGCCGATCTCCATGCGCAGCTCGAGGCGCATCCCGAGCTCTTCTGGCGCGATGGCACAGAGCGCGTGGAGACCGCGGGCGGCTTCGCGCACGTGGCCTCCGCGGGCGACGAGCAGGCCGCGCTCGCCGTCTCCGAGCTCGAGCCGCAGGTCCTCCTCCAGACCCTCGCCGGCCTGCAGCCGGCGGGCTGAGCCTTCAAGTCGTGCGCGGATCGCCGGGTCGAATTTCTCCCGGTGGTACCCTCCGCCGCTCCATGTCCAGCTCCCTCCCCGCGCCCCATTCCGCCGAGCACTTCGTCGGGCGTGGATCGCGAGCCGAGGTGGGTGGAGGAGGCCGCCGCGCGCGCCGAGAGCGCCGGCCTCGCAGATCGCTTCAAGTACTGCGAGGGGAGCGCGGAGCGGCTTCCCTTTCCGGATGCCTCGTTCGACGTCGTGACGTGCCAGACGCTGCTGATCCACGTGCCGGACGTGAGGACGGTGCTGCGCGAGGCACGCCGGGTCCTGCGGCCGGGCGGGCTCATCGCCGTCGC
>CAZCWA010000445.1:0-4605 GCA_964502265.1 uncultured Myxococcaceae bacterium
AACCCGAGGCTCTGGAGCAGTCGAGATGCGCCCCCTCCGTTCCACCCCCGCGCACCTGTTGCAGCGGATCGTTCCCCTCTTCGTCTGCCTCTCCTCGTTGACGGCGATGGCCCAGACGGCATCCACGGCAGCACCGGCGACGACGCTCTGGCTGGTGCAGCCCCTCTACCCGGGCCAGGAAGCGCTGGTGGAGCGCACCGAGTCCGCCATCGCCAGCATCCTCCCCAAGGCGCAGCGGGCGCAGGAGCTCGTCGGCCGCAAGGAGCTCGAGAAGCACCTGACCGGAAAGAGCGCCTCGTCTTCGCTTGGCTGCCTGACGGGTGAGACGCCCTGCAGCGATCCCGTGGACGCGCTGGTGGGCGGGCTGGGCCTTGGGCGCGTGGTGCTCATCCGCGGCGGGCAGGACGAGAGCGGCTACCGCTACCGGGTCACCCGCTACGATCCCGCCACCGGCAAGCGGGCCTCGGCGGACGGGATGAACGCGCGGCTCGACCGGGCGCTGCTGGGCGCGCTGGTGAAGGTGGTGCCGCTCGCGTCCACGCTGGAGGTGGCGAGCACCCCCGCCGGCGCCACCGTCTTCGTCGACGGCGAGAAGGTGGGCCAGACCCCGCTGCAGACGCAGGTCCTCCCGGGCGAGCGGGTGATCAAGCTGGAGGCGGAGAGCCACCTGCCGCAGGAGCTCACGCAGCTGGTGCCGGTGCGCGGCGCGGTGAAGGTGGAGCGGACGTTGGAGAAGGTGCCGGCGCGGCTGGTGGTGACGGCGAAGCCGGAGGGCACGGAGATCAGCGTGGACGGGCAGCCGGCGGGGAAGGACCGCATCGACCAGGGCATCCAGCCGGGAACGCACACCGTGTCGCTGTCGCTGAAGGGATACCGCCCGCATCAGGAGACGCTGGAGATCGCACCGGGCAGCACCGCCACCGTGGACAAGACGCTGGAGCCGACCACGGGGACACGCTTCAAGACCGCGCTCCGCCGCGCGCAGGAGGACATCTACGCGCGCCGCAACTACTTCCAGCTCGCGTACGAGCACGCCGAGTTCAACGCGGACCGCTTCCGCACCTCCATCTACGAGGACGGGCCCAACGTGGACGGCCTCGTCTCCGGGCAGATGCCGGAGCTGTCGGGCGTGTCGGTCGAGTACGGCAGCCTCGGGCGGTACTTCGGGCTCTCGGTGATCGGCGCGGCCTACCTCACCTCGGGCGGGGCGACCACGCCGGTGCTGCTGCGCTCGGGCGAGACGGAGAACGCGCGGGTCCAGTCCATCGTGCTGCGCGCGCTCCAGCCACAGCTCCGGATCGCGTTCTGGCGCTTCACGCTCGGGCTGCAGGCGGGGCTCGAGGTCCGCTACACGCAGTTCCTCCTCTTCGGTGAGACCGACCTCTTCTGGGCGGACGCGCCGCGTCAGGTGGATCTGGATCTCGCCGCACAGGCCTCGCTGCGCGCCTACGTCTTCGACGGCTTCTACCTGTCGGCTTCGGCCCGGGCCACGCGCGCGGTGTCGCAGAACGCAGGTCTCTACACGCTCCAGGGAGGGCTCGGGTATGCGTTCTAGGAACACCGTGAAGACCGCGCTGGTGCTGGCGCTTGCACTGCCGTTTGCGGCCTTCGCGCAGACGCAGGCCCCGGCGCTGGTGGGTCCCGGGGTGGGCAACGCGGACGTGTTCCTCTCCGAGGGCAACCGCCTCTACAACGCGAAGGAGTACGAGGCCGCGGCGGCGCAGTTCCTCCAGGCCACCCGCGCGGATCCCTCGCTGCTCGCGGCGTATCTGGGGCTGGCGCGCAGCCGCTTCGGGCTGAGGGACGTGGGCCCCGCCTGCTACGCGTACCGGCAGTTCGTCCGCAACACGCAGGACGCGCAGGAGCGCACGCGGGCGGAAGGTGAGCTCGAGCTGTGCGAACGCCAGCGCGCGGCCCTTCCCCAGCCGCCGGCGGATCCGACCCCGACCTACGTGGAGCAGAAGGCGCAGTTCTTCTCCGCGCTCGACCGGAAGAAGCTGGTGGGGGAGGGCTCGGCGCACGAGGCGCTGGGGGCGCTGGTGTCGGGCGGGTACCTCGCGCCGGACCTGGGCGAGATGGCGCAGAAGCTCCACGCCGCGGTGACCGGTGAGGTGGACGCGCTGCACACGCGCGCGCTGTCGAAGGAGAAGCCGCCGGCCGAGGAGCTGCGGCGGGCGGACGAGCTGGCGGCCGTGGCCTCGCAGGTGGGCACGCCGGTGTCGAAGGCGGAGGCGAAGGTGCCGTTCCTCATGGGCATGGGCGAGCTGCAGGCGCAGGGCGGTGATGTGGCGCGGGCCGAAGCGCTGCTGGCCGAGGCCGTGCGCGCCGATGGAACGCAGCCCGAATACAAGTTCGTGCGGGCGTTGGCGCTGCATCGCGCAGGGGACAGCCGGGCGGCGCTGCGGACCCTGGAGCAGGACCTGCCCGATGACCCGCGGACCGGCGTGTTGCGGGCGGCGCTGGCGGTGGGAGATTCTCCCGAGGCGGGCGCGCGGGAGCTGGAGCGGCTCCTCTTCGAGAAGCGGTTCTGACCATGAAGATGATGTGCCAGGGGTGCGGCGAGGAGCTCGAGACCTGGGTCGAGCGGTGCGGGAAGTGCGGCGCCACCGCGGTGCTCCGGCTCACCCCGTCACCGGACCGGATGCTGGGCCGGGTGGTGAAGGGCGGCTTCAAGATCGTCCGGCGCATCGGCCAGGGCGGGATGGGCGCGGTCTACCTCGCGGAGAAGGAGGGGCTGGGTCAGAAGGTCGCGCTCAAGTTCCTCAACTCGAACCTGCTGGGTGACGCAGGGCTCGCGCGGCGCTTCCTCAACGAGGCGAAGACGTACGCGCGCATCTCGCATCCGAACGCCGTGACGCTGCACGACTTCGCGCAGGAGGACGACGGCAGCCTCTTCATCGCCATGGAGTTCGTGGACGGCGTGGACCTCAAGCGGTTCATGACGGAGCGCGGACGCCTGCGGCCGGTGGAGACGATCGAGATCGCGCTGCAAGTGGCGGACGTGCTGCACCATGCCCACGAGCGCGGCGTGGTCCACCGCGACCTCAAGCCCGAGAACGTGATGGTGCGCGAGGGCCTGCGCGGGCTGCACGTGAAGGTGCTCGACTTCGGCATCGCGCGGCTGGTCGAGGAGGGCGTGAGCCGGCTGACCGTGCAGGGCAGCATCGCGGGGACGCCGCGGTACATGGCGCCGGAGCAGGTGGAGGGCAAGGACGTCGACGCGCGCGCGGACGTGTACGCGCTGGGCGTGGTCGTGTTCGAGATGCTCACCGCGGTGAACCCGTTCGACGCGCCGGTGATCACCGAGATCCTCCGGAACCAGGTCGTGCTGCCGATGCCGCACCTCGCGGACGTGGCGGGGGAGCTGGACTATCCCGCGCTCGACGCGGTGATCCAGAAGGCCACCGCCAAGGCACGCGTGGAGCGATACGCGAGCATGCAGGCCTTCGCCCAGGACCTCTCCAACGCGCTGCCCACCCTGTCCGGACACGAGGTCCTCCGGATGGGCTCCGGCACGTCCGCGGCTGCGGAGGCTGGGTCCAGTTCCCGGCGCCGGGTGCCGCAGGGCGAGCGCGAGACGTTCGCGGGCGTGGAGCCCGTGCCCGTGGAGGCGCAGCGGGTTGCTCCTGCCGAGGGCGAGCGCACGCTGAACGAGGTGCCGGCCGGGACGCAGCTCGATCCGGTGGCAAGCGCGGGAACGCTGATCAAGGAGCCACCCAGGAGCCCGTTCGACGGGTTCAGCAAGACTGCGCATCCGCACGTGCCACACGCGGCACCTGCTGCACAGGGCAGCTCGCGCGGGGTGATGATCGGTGTCATCGCCGCGGTGGGGGTGGCGCTCGCGGGCGGTGCCCTCTTCATCATGCGCGGAGGCGATGCGCCGGCCGCCGCCGTCGCCGACGCCGTCGCCGTCGCCGTGACCAAGACCGGAAGCCCGGACCCGGTGCAGACGCCGCAGACGACCGCCGAGCCGGGCCCGGGCGCTGAGACGTTGCCCGCAGACCTTCAGGCACGGCAGGCGTTCCTGGCGAAGGAGATGCTGCTCAAGGCGCGGGCCGCGTTCACCAGCGGTGAGTTGGAGGAGACGATCCAGCTCGCGCAGGTCATCCCGGACGATCCGTTGGTGCGTGCGGACGCGGAGAAGCTCCAGGCGGATGCGAAGGACGCGCAACGCAGGCTCGCGCAGGGACGCGCGCTTGCCGCCCGCGGCGACTGCGTGGGCGCGATCAAGGTCTACGACGCGCTGCTGGCCGCGTACCCGAGCGTGAAGGAGGCCCGCTCCGGCCGGGCCAGGTGCAGGGCGATGCTGCCGCCGGAGCACACGGACTAGGGGATCACCTGCGATCGCCGCGAGGGTGGAACGACGCGCCCGCTACTCGCGCGCGCCCTTCGGCCCAACGACGGGGCACACCAGCGTGCCGCAGGTCAGGTCCTCACAGGCGCCGCTGTAGACCGCGCCCTCGTAGTGACAGCCCTCGGGCGGCGCCATGCAGCGGATCGCGCACTGCGGACCTTCGTCGCAGACCAGCGTGCCGCAGGTCAGGTCCTCGCAGGCGCCGCTGTAGACCGCGCCCTCGTAGTGACAGCCCTCGGGCGGCGCCATGC
>CAZCWA010000446.1:0-4593 GCA_964502265.1 uncultured Myxococcaceae bacterium
GCTCTTCGCCACCGCGGCGGGGCTCTTCGCGGCGATCCCCGCGGTCATCGCCTACAACCACTTCGTGGGCCGGATCCGGATCTTCGACACCGAGATGTCGAACTTCTCGGCGGACTTCCTCAACATCGTGAAGCGGCACTTCTTCAAGTAGGGGCGCACGCCGATGGCAATGAGCACGGGCGGCGGCCGCGGTGGCCGCACCACGATGAGCGAGATCAACGTCACCCCGCTGGTGGACGTGATGCTGGTGCTGCTGATCGTCTTCATGATCACCGCGCCGCTGATCCAGCAGGGCGTGAAGGTGGATCTGCCGGATGCGCGCGCGGCCCCGGTGGAGGCGAACGACAAGAAGCTCGTGCTCTCCATCGACGCGGCGCAGAAGGTCTACATCGGCGAGGCCGAGGTCCCGCTCGCCGAGCTCGAAGAGAAGCTGCGCGCGAACGCGAAGGCGCAGGCGGACAAGGAGCTCTACCTGCACGCGGACCGGAACATCCCCTACGGCACCGTCGTCGAGGTGATGGCGGCGGCGCAGCGGGCCGGGGTGACCAACCTCGGCATGGTGACCGATCCCACCGGGAGCAACGCCGGCGGGAAGGACTCGAAGAAGAAGAAGGAAGCGCGGCGCTAGGACTTCGCGATGGGGCCCTCCACGAATGCCCAGGTGAGCAGCCTGCTGTCCCCGTCGCGCACGCCGCGGCTGGGGCTGTTCGTGGGCGTGTCGGTGGGGCTGCACGTGGCGGTCGCTGCGCTGGCGGTGCTGCTCGGCAACTTCGATCGCTCGCCGCGGATCGTGCTCGACCAGGAGCCGATCAAGGCGTCCCTGGTGCGGCTCGGAAAGGAGCGCGATCAGCGGCTCCTCCCGCGCCAGCAGAGCGCGCCCCCGCCGCCGAAGGAGGTCAAGGCCCCGCCGAAGCCACCCGAGCCCGTGCCCGTCCCCACGCCGGTTCCCGCGGTCGCCCCTGTCGCCGTCCCCGTTCCGGGCGTGAAGCCGCAGCCTGCGCCCACGCCGCAGGCGGGCACGAAGACCGGTGACGAGACGCAGAAGCCGCGCTCGCTCGCGGACGCCTTCAGCCGCGCCTCGTCGAAGCCGGAAGAGCTCGAAGGCGCCGAGGACGGCGATCCCTTCGGCGACTCGGCGGTGCAGGAGGGCGAGCGCTACTACGGCGCCCTCCGCGCGCAGATCCGCCGCTACTACGACGTCTCTCAGACCATCTCCGACCAGGAGCGCCTGCACCTCCGGGCCGAGGTCCTGATCCGGATCGGCCGCGCAGGCGAGCTGCTGGACGCGAAGGTGGCGAAGCGCTCGGGGAACGAGCTGTTCGATTCTTCCGTCCTCGCTGCCGCCAGGCGGGCGTCGCCGTTCTCGCCGCCGCCGGATCATCTCCGCGCGAACCTCGACGCGAAGGGCATACTGCTCGAATTCCGGCCGTAGCCCCGCGTCGGACGCCTCAAGCTTCAAGCCACGCCTCAAGCCCCGGAGTCCCGAAGGTGAACCCGTCCCTCCGCATCGCGCTGTCCGCCGCCCTGCTCTTCGCCACCGTCGCGCAGGCGCAGGTCCGCCTCGAGATCTCCGGCGCCAACTTCCGGCCCATGCCCCTCGCCGCGCCCGCGCCGCTGCTGCAGGGCGAAGTCCCCCCCGAGGCGGTGACCGGGTTCGACGCCGCGCTGCTGCTGGACCTCGGCGCAGCGGGCCTGTTCCAGGTGCTCGACCGCAAGGGCTACCTCGCGGAGGCCGGCGAGGGCATGACCGCCGCGTCGATCAAGTTCCCGCGCTGGGTGGACGTGGGCGCGGACGCGCTGGTGAAGACGCAGCTCCGGGTGGAGGGCGACCAGCTCCGCGGCGAGCTGCGCCTGTTCACCGTGGGCACCGGCCGCGAGGAGCTGAAGGTCGAGCACGCGGTCCCGCTGAACCGGCCGCGCAGGCTCGCGCACCACATGGTGGACGCGCTCTACCGGCACTTCACCCGCGAGCCCGGTCCGTTCGAGAGCCGCATCGCGTACGTGCGCCGCAACGGCCAGAACCGCGAGGTCTGGACCGCGGACTGGGACGGCGCGTACTCGGAGCAGGTGGCGGGCGACGGGATCAACCTGCTGCCCTCGGTCGGGCCGGGCGGGATCGTCGGCTACACCTCGTACCGCTCGGGCCGGCCGGACCTCTACGTGTACCGCGGCGGCAAGAGCGAGGCGCTGGTGCAGACGGGGAGCATGACCACCGGCATCGACTTCTCGCCGGACGGCAAGCGCATCGCGTGGGCGCAGTCGGCGGGACAGGGCACGCAGATCTGGGTCGCCAACGCGGACGGCTCGGACAAGAAGCAGCTCACCGACACGCAGTTCTTCATCAACTCGAGCCCCTCCTGGTCGCCGGACGGAAAGCGGCTGGCCTTCGTCTCGGACCGCGGCGGCTCACCGCAGATCTACGTGATGAACGCGGACGGCAGCGGCGTGCGGCGGGTGACCTTCCAGGGGAACTACAACCAGACCCCGTCGTGGTCGCCGCGCGGGGACCTCATCGCCTTCACCGCGCGCGACGAGCGCAACGCCTTCGACGTCTTCACCGTCGAGGTCGACTCCGGGAAGATCGCGCGGGTGACGCAGGACCAGGGGAACAACGAGGAGCCCTCGTTCTCGCCCAACGGCCGGCTGCTGATCTTCAACTCCACCCGCCAGGGCGGCTCGGCGCTGGTGGTGTCCACGGTGGATGGCCGCAGCCAGACCGTGCTGCCCCTGCCAAAGGGCCACTACGTCACGGCCGACTGGGGCCGGTAGCGCCGCGCGCCTCACGGGCGCCGGAGCCGGTAGAGCACGTGACGCCGGAGGGCGTGACCCTCCGGCAGCTTCGGATGGTCGAAGTCCTCCGCCGGATCGCGCGTCATCCCCAGCCGCGCCATCACCGCCATCGACCGCGTGTTCGTGGTGGCGGTGAAGGAGACGATCTCCTCGAGGCCCTTCTGCTCGAAGCCGAAGCGGATGACCGCGCGCGCCGCCTCGGTGGCGTAGCCCTGCCCCCAATGCGCGCGGGCGAGCCGCCAGCCCACCTCCACGCACGGCGTGAAGTGCGACTCGAACGAGGGGACGCCGAGCCCGGTGAAGCCGATGAAGGAAGGCCCTCCGCGGACCTCCACCGCCCACAGGCCGAAGCCGTGCGTGCGGAACCCTTCGGCGATCCGCTCCAAGGCCGCGTCCGACTCCGCGCGGGTCATCCGCGAGGGGAAGTGCGCCATCACTTCCGGATCCGCGTTCAGCGAAGCGAACGGCGCCAGGTCCTCTTCACGCCATCCGCGGAGCAGGAGTCGCTCGCTGCGCAGGGTCGGGACGTCCGGGAACGCGAGTGCCATGGCGCTCGTCGCGTATCACGGGCCGCGCCGAGCGGGCCGCCTCCGAAGCCGCGCGTTACAGTCTCGCGCCCATGAGCGATGCCCCCGGAAACACCGCCCCACCCACGCAGGCAATGACGCCGCTTACGCTGGGCACGATGAACTTCGGCACGAGGACGCCTTCGGACGAGGCGGCCCGCATCGTGGACCGCGCGCGGCAGGAGGGGATCGCGTGGTTCGACACCGCGAACCTCTACGGCAACGGGGAATCCGAGCGGCTGTGCGGCCGGCTCCTGCGCGACGCCCACGCGCGCGGCGAGGTCTGCATCGCGACCAAGGTGGGCCTCTTGCGGCAGCGGGGCCGTTCGGAGGGACTCGGTGCGGAGCGCATCGTCGCCGCGCTCGACGAGAGCCTGCAGCGGCTTCGCATCGGCTGCGTCGACCTCTACTACCTGCACGCGCCCGACCCGGAGACGCCGATCGACCAGACGCTGGATGGCCTCGCGCGCCTGCTCGATTCCGGCCGCATTCGCGCGTGGGGTGTGTCGAACTTCGCGGCCTGGCAGGTGCTCGAGCTCATCGTGAGAGCGGACGCGCGCGGCCTGCCGAGACCCCGCGTGTCGCAGGTCCTCTACAACCTGCTCGTGCGCCAGCTCGACGTGGAGTACCTCGCCTTCGCGCGCGCGTATGGCCTTCACACCACCGTCTACAACCCGCTCGCCGGCGGGCTGCTCGCGCGTGAAGCCCGGCCCGGAGACACGCCGCCGAAGGGCTCCCGCTTCGACACCAACCCGCTCTACCGGGGCCGCTACTGGAGCGAGGCGATGATCGCGCGGGCCGGCCGCTACCGGGCGTTGGCTTTGGACGTGGGGCTGTCGCCCATCTCGCTGGCCTACGCGTGGCTCGCGCACCGACGCGCGACGGGCGTCGACTCCATCCTCGTGGGACCGGGAACGGTCGGACATCTCGACGCAGCGCTCGAAGGCGTCCGCGTGAAGCTCGCGCCCGACGTGCTGGCCCGCATCGAGGCCCTTCACCTCGAGATCGCCGGCACGGACGCGCGCTATGCACGCTGACGACGACGCGCCGGCCAACCCCGACGCCTGGCTCCTCCCCCGCGCTCGGGAGCTCCCGCTCGAGGACGTGCTCGGGCACTACGAGGAGCACGGTTGGGCGCGCCTGGGGCGGGTGATGAACGACGAGGGCCTCGCCGCGCTGCGGGAGCGGGCGCTGGACCTGATGCTGGGCCGGGTGACGTACGACGGGCTCTTCTTCC
>CAZCWA010000447.1:0-4583 GCA_964502265.1 uncultured Myxococcaceae bacterium
TGCGCTTCCTCGAGCAGGAGCTGACGGGCTCACCCGGCGTGAGCGTCGAGGTGCGAGAGGCGCTGGCGGATCTGGCGGACGGCGCGCTTCGGATCGAGACGGTCGTCCGGGATCTGCAGCTCCTCTCGCGGTCGGGTGACTCGTCGCAGGCCATCGACCTTCGGGAGGTGACGGAGGCCGCGCTGCAGATGGCAGGGCCCGAGCTCCGCCGCGTGGCGCAGGTGACCGCCGACTATGGGCCGGCGCCGCGGGTGATGGGCAACCCCGCGCGGCTCGGGCAGTCGCTCCTCAACCTCCTCACGAACGCGGGCCAGGCGATCCCGGCCGGCGCCGCTCAGTCGTCGCACCGGATCGAGGTGCGCGTGGGCGAAGGCGGGGACGGCTGGGCTCAGTGGTCCGTGCGCGACACGGGCTGCGGGATGACGGAGGCGGTGCGCCGCCGCATCTTCGACCCCTTCTTCACCACCCGTCAGGTCGGCGGGGGAACCGGGCTCGGGCTCACCGTCTGCCACGCGCTGGTGACGCGGATGGGCGGGACCATCCGTTGCGACTCCGAGCCCGGACGGGGCACGACCTTCACCCTGCGCTTTCCGCCGGTCGCGCGCGGCTGAAGACCCTGCCTCAGCGGACCGTCCGCGCCACCACCTGCCGCAGGCCCTCGAGCGCCTCCAGCTCCAGCGTGCCCGTCGCCCACGCGCGCCCGGCCAGGTGACGCCGCAGCGCCCGCGCCGCGAAGAGCGCCTCCTCCAGACGCTTTCGCATGCCTGCGCTCTCCAGCGCCAGCGCCGCCTCCGCCGCCGCGTCCTGCCGCTGCCGCAGCGCCGTCCGTCCCCACGCGACGAAGGCACGGGCGACGGTGCGCGACGGATCGGGCGCGGTGAAGCACCCGGTGAAGGCGTCCGAACGCGCGAAATCGAGCAGCGACGCGCGCGTCCCGGCCAGCAGCAGCCGAGAGAGGGGAAAGGTCCGCTCGAGGGTCTGCGCCAGCACCGCGAGCCGGAAGTCCAGCTCCGCCTCCGCGCCCAGCGGGTCGTCCGCGCACGGCTCCCGCCCCCACGACTCGAGGAGCACGCGGTGGGAGAGTTCGGGGTCGATGGCGTCCGCCGGATGGGCGTGGTCCGGCGAAGAAGAAGAAGAGCCGTCCGCCCGCATAGAACTCTGTTCCGGCGAGGAAGAAGCACGTCCACGCACCAGCGGACGCAGGCGCTGGAGGGTGCGCGCGGCGATGGGCTCGGGATGGCCGTCGCCCTCGAAGGTGACCGCGCGCAGGTTCGTGCAGCGGGGGATGACGTCCTCGAGCAGCGTGTAGAGCTCCTCGCGCACCGCCTGGGTGTGGTCGTCCACGTACACGGCGCGCGTTCGCTCCGGGCCATGCCGCGTGACCACGCCGCCGGCGAGGTGAAGCTCGATCACCCGCTCGAAGGGGAAGCCATCGAAGCCCGCCTCCAGCGGCAGCCCGCGCGCGAGCTGGTGGCTCAGCAGGTGCCCCAGATCCAGCAGCAGCGGCGCGCCCGTCCGCGCCGACAGTTCCGCCATGAAGTCGAGCACGTGCATCTTCCCGCGGACCGCGATCACCGCCGGGTTCTCCAGCGCGAGCGGCACCGAGAGGTGCGCCTGCACGTGCCGCGTATGAACGGTCGCCTCATCCAGCCCGCGCGCGTCGAGCGGAGGCGCCACATAGAGGTAGCCGGGGATCGCCTCGCCCTCCGCGTGCCACCAGCCGATGTCGTTTCCCACCCACGGCGAGCCCACCCGCCGCGCCTGTTCGTCGAGCGCGCGCAGCGCCTCCGGGCTCTCCAGCTTCGGGCCCCACAGGTTCAGGTGCACCGGGTGGAAGAGGACCGGCAACCCCTCGCGGCCGTTCCAGAGCGATGCGTCGTACGCGAGCGGCGCGCTGTACTCGACGAAGTCGAACAGTCCCGGCTGCTGCGCGTGGAGCGCCCAGGGATCCGGCGGCGCCATCCCGTCCAGGTTCGCGGTGAGCCCGAGGCCGAGCCAGGGGAGCGCGGCGAACGAGAGGGGGGCTTGGGAAGACATGCGGCGGACCTACAGGCTCCGTGCCGCGCGGGCAATTCCGGCGTGGCCAGGCGGATGGGAGAGGCGGACCGTGGCCGGATGGCGTAAAGGCCGGGTGCCCGTCCGAGCGGGCATCCCGGGGCGTTGCCGTGTTCCTGATCGACAAGATCCTCCTCGTCGCCAGCGTCCTGATGATCCTCGGGATCCTGTCGAGCAAGTTCTCGGCGCGGCTGGGGATGCCGGTCCTCGTCCTCTTCCTCGGGTTGGGGATGATCGCCGGCTCCGAGGGCGTGGGCCTCCCCTTCGAGAACTACGAGCTCGCGCACGCCATCGGCTCGGTGGCGCTGGCGATCATCCTCTTCGACGGCGGCCTGCGCAGCCCGCTCTCCAGCCTGAGGATCGCGTGGAAGCCCTCCGCCGTGCTGGCGACGTGGGGGGTGCTGGTGACCTCGGTGGTGACCGGCGCGGTGGCGGCGTGGGCGCTCGGGCTGCCGTTGCTCGAGGGCATGCTGCTGGGAAGCATCGTCGGCTCCACGGATGCGGCGGCGGTGTTCGCCCAGCTTCGCAACGCGGGCATCAAGCTGCGGCTGAGGCTCGCGTCCACGCTGGAGATCGAGAGCGGCGCCAACGACCCGATGGCGATCTTCCTCACCGTCGGCATCCTCCAGGTGCTGACGAACCAGGTCCCCTTCGGGCCGGAGCTCATCGGCCTCTTCGCGATGCAGATGGGCGTGGGCCTCGTGGTGGGCTTCGGGGTCGGCTGGCTCTCGGTCCAGTTCATCAACCGCATCAACCTGGGCGCCGCGGGCCTCTACCCGCTGCTGACCGCCGCCTGCGGCCTTCTCGCCTTCGGCGTCGCCGCGCTCCTGCAGGGCAGCGGCTTCCTCGCCATCTACGTGGCGGGCGCGGTGCTGGGGAACTCGAAGCTGGTGTTCCAGCGCGGCACCCTGCTCTTCCATGACGGGATCGCCTGGGCCAGCCAGATCGCGATGTTCGTCGTGCTGGGCCTGCTCTCCAATCCGAGCCAGCTTCTGACCAACGCGGGGCCGTCGCTGCTCATCGCGGTGGCGCTGTTCCTCGTGGCCCGTCCCCTGGCGGTCGTCCCGGTCCTCATCCCCTTCCGCTTCTCCTGGCGCGAGATCCTGCTGGTGAGCTGGGTGGGCCTCAAGGGCGCGGTGCCGATCATCCTCGCCACCTACCCGCTGCTGTTCGGCATCCCCTCCGGACAGACGATCTTCAACGTCGTCTTCTTCGTGGTCCTCCTCTCGGCCGTGCTGCAGGGGGGCTCGTTGCCCTTCGTGGCGCGCAGGCTGGGCCTGGACGAACCGCCCGAGCCCGCGGCCCCCCTGTCCCTGGAGATCTCCTCCCTGCGAGACGTGGAGGCGGAGATCGTCGACTACCTGGTGAAGGAGGACTCGCGCGCGGCGAACCGGACGCTGCGGGATCTGGCGCTGCCCCAGGGCGCGGTGGTGGCGATGATCAGCCGCGGCAAGACCATCATCCCGCCCCGCGGCTCCAGCCAGGTCCGCACCGGGGACCACGTCTTCATCGTCACCGACCGGGAGTCCCGGGAGCCGGTGGATCGCCTCTTCGCCAGCGCGAAGGACGAGGCCCGCTCGGCGATCGTGGTGGAGTTTCCGCTCGCCGCCACCACCACCGCCGGCGATCTCGCGGCGCTCTACGATCTGCGCACCGGTGAGCGCCCGGACCGCACGCTGGACGAGATCATCCGCGCGCGGAACTCGCATCCGTCGCAGGGGGACGTGCTGGTGCTGGGCGGTGTGCGCCTGCGCGTGCGCGAGGTGCGGGACGGCAAGGTCGCGGTGGTGGGCCTCGCGCTGGGTGCGGAGCAGGAAGAGGATCAGGATCAGGCGCCGGCGTGACCGCGCGGCCCGGCCTGTAGCAGCCCGTAGCTGAAACCTTTGCCCCCGATCCCGGGTGTGTCATCCTCACCGGCGGGAGTGGGGAACGAGATGGTCGACAGCACGGATTTTGTTCAGGTTCTCGCCGAGGCCGAGGACATCGCGCGAAGCGTGTCCCAGAAGCTGACCTCGGCGCACGTCCTTCTGGCGGCGTTCACGGTGGAGAACCGCGCGCAGCTCCTCCTCCGGGAGCGCGGCGTGGACGAGGACGCGCTCCTGCAGGCGCTCACCACCGCGCCGCGCGAGCAGGAGGGCCTTCTGCGGGAGCTGTGCGAGCGCTCCCGGGAGATCGCCCGCAACTGCGGCTGCCGCGAGGCGGACACCCTGCATTTCCTCATCGCCACCACGCGGGTGCGGTGCGCGGCGCACGAGCTTCTGACCAACGTGGGGCTGAACCTCACCGTGCTGCGCAACACCGCGCTGTCGTACTACCTGAGCGGCCGGATGCCCCGGAAGCTGCAGCTCGGGCGGACCTCGCCGGGCCGCCCGCTGGGCACCGTCACCCGGCCCGCGCCTGCCCCCGCACCGGTTGCCTCGCCGGTGACGACCGCATCGCCCGGCGCCTTCCTCTCCGCACGGGATCTGGTGGAGGCCCAGGAGGAGCCCGAGCCGCTGCCTCCGCCCGAGCCCGCCCGTGCGCCCGAG
>CAZCWA010000448.1:0-4578 GCA_964502265.1 uncultured Myxococcaceae bacterium
CCGCGCAGCTCCCCGAGCAGCGCGAGCTCCTCCTCGAAGAGCCAGTCCTCGCCCGCGCGCAGCCGCGCCGCCTGATCGCCCTTGTGCGCGTTGTGCATCCGCGTGGCGGTGTTCCAGCTCCGCTTCGTCTGCGCGAGCTGCGCGGCCTGCGAGAGGGTGTCGTCGGACATGGGCTCCGGTCCTGCGTGATGTCGTCAGCCTTCCGCAGGCGTTGCCTGCACGGGCCGCTCGAGCACGTCGTCCACCGACTCGGGCAGGTCCTGCAGCTTGCCGGTCTCCATCTCCACCATCTGCGGCGCGGTGCCGCGGGCGTAGCGGGCGTTGTCGCGGCCGGGCACCTCGTCGCCCACCGTCAGCACCGCCAGCTCCTTGCCCTGCGCGTCGTAGAGCAGCACCTGCCGCCACGGCGCATCGAGCGGCCCTGCACCGCGCACGCGAGGCCTCGGTGAGTCGACGAGGAACTCGGTGGCCTTGAGCGAGCCCAGGCTCCAGAGGATGGAGCTGAGCTTGAACTTCTTGCCCGGGCCTTCCTCCGGCGCGAGCACCCTCCAATCCTCGTTGCTGGAACCCTCGGTGGTCGAGCGCTCCACCACGATGTCCTCTGCGCCCGCCTTCTTGAACACCACCTTCGCCACCTTCGCGCGGTCGAACGCGAGCACGGTCTTGTCGCGCAGCAGCAGCGGGTCCTTGTCCAACGCGAAGACCGCGCCCGGCTCCAGCTCGGCCAGCGTCGTCTCCTCGCCCTCGGTGCGCAGGAGGAAGGTCCGCGTCTTCTCCGCCTCCTTCTGCTCGGCGAGCGCGAAGTGCACAGGCGCGCCCTTCGACGGCGTGACGTCCACGGTGACGAGCGGCTTGTCCACGCCCACCCGCGCGCGCTCGGCGGCGGTGTCCTCGAGGAAGTCCATCGCCCGGTAGCCCTTCATCGCCACCAGGAACTGCTCCACCGCCTGCTTGTCGGCGGCGAGCGGCTCGCCCTTCGCGGGCGCAAGGCGCCACTTCGTCTCCTTGTCCTCGCCCTGGCGCGTGAGCGTGTACGCGTGCGTGGGCGCCTTCACCGAGAGCGCGCGCACGTCCTTGTCCACCTCCAGCACGTCCTTGTGCCGCAGGTCGAAGGTGCTCTTGTCCAGCGCCCACCGCACCCCGCCCTGCACCGAGACCACGCGCGGATCGTCGTCCCGCTGCACGTAGACCGACCCGTCGAAGGTGTTCTCCCCGCCGCCCTTGAGCACCCGCTTCACCATCGGTGCGTCGGGATCGATGCGCGAGCCTTGCGGCTTCGGCCGGCCCTCGGCGTGGACCACGAAGGCGGGAGGCGACAGCCCGTAGCGCTTCAGGTCTTCTGCGCCCGGCGCCTCGTCCACCACCGACTTGATCTTCCCGCCGGTGAGCTGGCTGAGCAGGTTGTCGACCTGGAAGGTGTCCGCCTTCGCCTTCACCGGCGAGACGATCCGCCAGGTGCCCTCGGCATCCCGCTCCAGGGTGGTCGCGCTGCCCTTCGCCTCGAGGGTGACGCGGGTGAACGACAGCTCCGCCTCCGCCCCGTCGCCCTTCACCAGCCTCTCTTCGGCGGCCTTCTGCTTCTGCGCGCGCTCCTCCGGCGCCTTCACGCCGAGCCACGCGTACAGGCCCACTCCGCCGGCGACGAGCGCCATCACCCCCATCCCCAGCGCGTTCTTCCGCAGTTGGCTCACTTGTTCCGCCTCGTCTGCCAGATGGCCACGCCGATGCCGAGCAGGAGCAGCGGCAACAGGTCGGTGGCGGTGAAGTGGATCCGCGTCAGCATGTCCCCGTCGAGTTCCAGGGTGGAGACGTCGCGGTCGCGCGGGCGGATGCTGACCTTCGCGGCCTGCTCGGTGACCCAGCCGAACGCGTTGAGCACCAGGTTGCGGTTGTTCTCCACGCCCCAGTTCACGTCCAGCAGCAGCTCCGAGTCGCCGAAGACGACCACCCGCGCCTTGTCGAAGCGGCGGCCCTCCGTCGACTCGTCGATGGGGCGCTCGGAGGCGGCGACGAGCGGGATCTGTCCGGCCTTCTCCCCGTCGTCGAGCTGCGGCGCGGGGCCGGGGTTCGTCTCCACCCACGCGTACGGCGACGAGAGCACCAGCGGCTTCACCTCCACGCCCGGCAGGACGCCCTCGCGCACGATGGAGAGCCCGCGGGTGGTGAGGAAGTTGGTCTGGAGCTGCGCCCGTCCGTGGCGCTCGCTGATCGGGTGGTCGCCGTAGAAGACGCTGACCAGCGCGTAGGGGCTCTGCACGGCGAAGCGGTTGTCGGCCACGATACCTTCGTCGAGCGAGATGCCGTGCTTCGAGAGCACCCGCTCCAGCCCGCCGTCGATCAGCGCGTCGGCGAAGACGAGAAGTCGCCCGCCCGCCTCGAGGTAGCGCTCGAGGGACGCCTCCTCGATCTCGCTGAAGCGGTTGCGCGCGCCGGCCACCACCACGATCGCCGCGTCCTTCGGCACGTCTTCGCCGCCGGCGAGGCTGAGGGTGTCGGTCTGGTAGCCCTCGCGGTGCAAGGACCCCAGAAGCTGCGAGAGCGTGCCGCCCGGCTGGCCTGCGCCCGGCTCGAGCTGCAGCGGCCACTCGTCGTGACCCACCGTGAAGTAGACCTTCTGCTCGCCGGTGGTCTGCAGCTTGAGCAGCGCCTGGGTGAGGTCGTTCTCGCCGAAGCGGTGGACGCTGACGTGGCTCTCCTTCTCGCCCTCGCCGCGGGTGAGCACCACGGTGGGCCGGCCTTCGCGAAGGCCGTACTTCTGCGTCAGGTCCGGGTACTTGCGCGGGTCGCGGAAGACGTAGCTGAACCGGCCCTTGCTCTCGCGCGCGTAGCGGGCGAGCTGGTGATCGAGGAGCTCGTACTCGGGCTGCTCCGGTGCGAGGAAGGCGATCGCCTGCACCGGCAGGGGCAGCTCCCCGAGCACGGTCAGCGTCTGCTCGTGCAGCGAGTGGATCTGCTTGTCGGTGAAATCCCAGCGGACGTTCTTCTTCCACGCCACCCAGTTCGCCGCGCCGAGGCCCCCGAGGAGGAAGAGGCCGGTGACCGCGGTCATGCCCACGTAGGCGGTGGACTTGCGCGAGGCGAACTGGCCGAACGTGCGCCAGTTGGTGCCGAGGTAGAGCGCGAGCAGCGAAAGGCCCACGCCCACCTTGGCGAGCGTCATCGGGGTGGAGCCGGTGCTGACGAAGAAGGTGTACGGCGCGGAGAGGAGGACGAGCAGGCCGAGCCCGCCCGCGACCTTGCCCCACGCGGCGAGCTTCATGCCCATCGGAAGGCCTCCAGGCGGCGGTGGGTGAGGAAGAGCGAGAAGACGATCACCGAGGCGAAGAAGACGAGCGCCTTCAGATCCAGCGCGCCGGCGAAGAGCGGCGCGAGCTGGTGATCGAACGAGAGGTGCTTGAGGATCGACCGCACCGGCTCCTCGCTGCGCTGCGCGAGACCGCCGAGCAGCCACCACGGCAGCAGCACCACGAAGGAGACCAGCGCGGCCAGGGCCTGCGACTCGGTGAGCGAGGAGATGAACATCCCCACCGCCATGCACGCGGCGCCGAAGAGCAGCAGCGCCCCGTAGCCGAGCAGCACCGTGTTCCACTCCAGCGCGCTGCCGGAGACGCCGCGCCCGTAGATCGCGACTACCGCGGGGAAGATGAGCGTCACCGAGAGGGTGGCGAAGAGGATGAGCGTGCCGCCCAGGTACTTGCCCAGCACGACCTCGATGGGCCGCACTGGCAGCGTCATCAACAATTCGAAGGTCTTCTGCCGGCGCTCCTCGGCGAACAGGCGCATGGAGAGGAAGGGCGCGACGAAGAGGGTGATCACCATCACCGTCCCGAAGAGGTTCACGATCACCCCGTCGGTGAGGTTCTGGAAGGCGTGCTGGTCCGGCGGGAGGGCCTGCCATCCGTACTGACGCGCCAACGCCTGCACCTGCTGGAACGCGGCGAGCAGCCCCACGAAGAAGAACGCGGTGACAGCCAACATGGCCGTGAGCGCGATCCAGGCCCACGGCGTGGTGAAGAAGAGCCCGAACTCCTTGCGGGCCACGGCGAACGTGTTGCGGATCATGGAGGTGACCTACGCGGCGGTGAGCTGGATGAAGACCTGCTCGAGCGTCTGCGTGGAGCCGTCGGCGGCGTCCTCGCGGCGGGAGAGCGCGTCGATGGTGTCGAACGCGCGCATCTTCCCCTGATCGATGATCAGCACCCGGTCGCAGGTGGCGGCGACCTCGTGGAGCAGGTGGGTGGAGAGGATGACGGTGTGCTTCTGCCCGAGCGACCTCACCAGCGCGCGCATCTCCGAGCGCTGACGCGGATCGAGGCCTTCGGTCGGCTCGTCGAGGATGAGCACCGGCGGCGAACCCAGCAGCGCCTGCGCGATCCCCACCCGCTGCTTGAAGCCCTTGGAGAGGTTGCCGATCACCCGGCCGGACTCGCGGGTGATGCCGACTGCCTCGGTGCAGCGCTCGACCTCGGAGGGGAGCGACTTGCGCGGCACGCCCTTCAACGTGGCCACGAAGGTGAGGTACGCGCGCACCGTCATCTCCGGGTAGAGCGGCGGCGTCTCCGGCAGGTAGCCGATGCG
>CAZCWA010000449.1:0-4578 GCA_964502265.1 uncultured Myxococcaceae bacterium
GCTGCCGGTCACCGTCTGGCTGAGCACCAGCGCCTGGGACGGATCAGACCCGATGGGGTGGCCGGTCTCCCGCGCGGAGAGCGACAGCCAGGTGTTGGTTCCGTCGTTCAGCACCGTGGCGCTCACCGGCGCGCCCGAGCGGTTGATGGCGAAGGCCACGTCGGAGAGCGCGCTGCCGTCACCGACCTCGATGTCGAAGCGCTCGCCCTGAACGTCGAGGTGCAGCGTGCCGCCGGCCACCGGAGAAGACCCGGAGGCGAAGGCCTGGGACCGCGCGCGCGCCGCCTGGGCGATCTGCTCGACCTGCACCGAGTAGCGGCCGCCGATGGCCTGGCTCGAAGCGGTGGCGCCGAAGCCCGAATGCGAGGACTGGACCTTCATGCCCAGCACGCCGTCCTGGCCGAGGTTCCTCGCCGCCTCGGCGAGTGTGGAGAGCCGGCTGGCGATGTCGCCCAGCGCGGAGATCTGCGTCTTGATGCCGCCCTGCCGGGCGCGGAGCTGCTGGAGACCCCGCGACTCGAGCTGCACGAGCGAATCGACGATGCTGTTGGTGTCGAGCCCGGAAGCCAGGCCGCCTGCGCGGAAGTTCGAGTCCATGGGTCTCCATCAAGAGGAAGGCGCCGGGACCGGCCAAAGACCGATCCCGGCGGATGACGGCTCTTCGGTTCGATTACCCGAGGAGCTTCAGCGCCATCTGCGGCGCCTGGTTGGCCTGCGCGAGGACGGACACGCCCGCCTGCATCAGCACGTTGGCGCGGGCCATCTTCGCGGTCTCCTCCGCCACGTTCACGTCGCGGATACGGCTGTTCGCGGCCGAGAGGTTCTCGGAGGCGGTCTGGATGGTGTTCACCACCGACTGCAGCCGGTTGCCCGCCGCGCCGAAGTCCGAACGCGCACCGGACACGGTCTCGATCGCCGCGTCGATGTCCTCGAGCGCCGTCCGCGCGTCCGCCGCGGCCGAGAGGTCGAGGCCGCCGAGGCCCAGGTCCGCCGCCAGCGCCGACACCGTGGTGATGTCGATCTGGTCGTTGGCCGCCACGTTCCGGATGCCCACCTGGAAGGTCAGCGTGGAGGAGGCGTTCAGCAGCGAGGTGCCGTTGTACTCGGTGGCGTTCGCGATGCGGTCCACCTCGGTGAGGAGCTGCGTGGCCTCGGTCTGGATGTAGCCGCGCTCGGTGTCGCCCACGCCGTCGGAGGCGGACTGCATGGCCAGCTCGCGGAGGCGGGTCAGGATGTTGGTCGTCTCGTTCAGCGCGCCTTCCGCGGTCTGGATGAGCGACATGCCGTCCTGCGCGTTGCGCGAGGCCTGGTTGTAGGAGCGGATCTGCGCCTCGAGGTTGCTCGAGATGCCGAGGCCCGCCGCGTCGTCACCGGCCTTGGTGATCCGGTAGCCGGAGGAGAGCTTCGACAGCGAGCTCTCGAGCTGCGAGTTGGTGGTGCTCAGGTTCCGCTGCGCGTTGAGCGAAGCGACGTTGGTGCGAATGGAGATCATGGGGAGTTGCGCCTTTGTCGGTACCGGAGGACTTCATGTCCGCCGCCATTCATCTCTTCGGCACGCCTTCGAGGATCTTTAAACACCCGCCGCTCCACTCCTGCGGACGATGCGCGCGTGCAGCCGGCGCTGCGCCACCGAGCGGGCGTACAGGCGCGCCAGCGGCGACCGCGCGGCATCGCCCTGCAGCTCCACCGAGCGGATGCGAAGCCTCGCCTGCTGTCCGGGCGGCACGTGTGAGAGCAGCACCTCCGCCGCCTCGTCCACCGACTGCGCGCGCACCTCATCCGACCCGTCGTCCGGCGAGATCACCCGCCAGCCGAGCCGCCACGGCAGCGCGCCGTCCACCGCGATCTCCACGTCCCGCTGCACGGCGCCGGAACCGCTGAAGACGAAGGCCTCGTCCGGCGCACCGAAGGAGCCGACCGCGAAGGCGCCCGGGGTGGGACCGCTGCGCACCAGCGCGCGCGCGTCCTCCAGCCAGGCATCGAGCTGCCCGAGCGCGACCTCCTCCTCGAACCACCAGCCGCTCTCGTCGCGGTAGCGAAGGCGCGCGCGATCGCCGTCCACGCTCACCGAGCAGGAGACCACGTGGGGTCCGCGCGCAGGGAACTGGCCATGACCCGGCCGCTCCGGCTCGAGCGCAGGCGCGCGCGGGCGGGAGACGAACCGGTCCGAGGCGAAGCGGCGCACGCTGCGAGGGGCCACCACCACGGTGTGCGCGCGATCGAGCAGCGCCAGCGACGCGCGTCCGCCCGCGTGACATCCCATCGCGAGCGTGGCCAGGCGCGTGAGGTGCGCGGCCTCGGGCACGAGGTCCGCGGAGCCGGCCTCCACCTTGATCTGTGCGCCGGCGAGCGCGGCCCGGGCCATCCGCGGCACCAGGACCTCGCGCGAGAGAAGCCGCGTCCCCGGCCTGCGTCCCCGCGCGCGCCAACAGACGAGCGCGTGCGCGCCGCCGTCGAAGATCCGGACCCAGAGGGTCGCACCGCCGCGGCCGGGTTCCGCGGGCGAGAACGCGCCGGGGACACCCTGCACCTCGAAGCCGAGGACGCGGAGCAGCGCCAGCGCCCGCCCGCGCGCGTGGAGCAGGTGCCTGCCGCTGCCGAGCAGCGCGCCCGAGCCGTGCGAGACCCGCCACCCGCCACGGACCTTCGCCTCGCGGAGCACGCCCACCTCGGCGCGTGCGCCCTCAGCACGAAGTCCGGCGAAGGCGGCTGCCCGAAGCCCTGCGGGAAACCCGCCGTCGAGCACGTCCCCGAGGAGCACCCGCCGCACGACCGGATCGCGCCTTCCGCTTCCGCACGCGCGCACGGCGGCCACCGCGAGCGCCCGGCCGAGCGCGATCGCGCCACCTCCATAGGAGCCGGGATCGAAGACACACGCGCGGGCGATCGCACCCTCCTGGCTCGAGGGCGGAAGCACCAGCGCAGCGGACGCTCCGGGACGGGCCGCATCCCGGGCAGCAAGCCCTGACTCGAGCGCGGCGAAGAGGTGCTCCGCCGAAGACGAGCCACGAAGGGAGAGCAGGAGCAGCGCGCGGCCCAGCGAGGACGGGGCAGAGGAGAACGGCGCCGCGCGCATCACGGATGCGAAGTCCTGGCGCCCGGGAGGCTCACCCGAGAGCTGCGCGCCGTGGAGGAGGACCTCCGGAGGAAGGAGCGCGTCCGCTTCGATCAGGGTGAACGTCAGCGCGACGCGGTGACGCGCGAGCGTCCGGTTCTGCTGCACCACCGACCGCTCCAGTCGCGCCCGCTCGGGAGGCAGCAGTCCCGGCGACGGCTGCACGAGCACCTGGACGCGCGCGCCGTGGAGGACCGCGAACTGCCGCCGCACCAGGGGGCCGCCGCGGTTCTGCGCGCCCGGTGGCGGCAGCTCGAGACGTCTCGCCGCGGCGGCGAGCCCGCGCGGTGCGCCGGGCAGCGCCACACCCGGCGGCGCCTCCCCGTTCACCGGCCGGCCGAAGTGGACGTGCAGCATCCACGGCGCCACGCGCAGCACGGTGCGCAAAGGCTCGCCCGCCTGCGCGCGCAGGTGTCGGAGCCGCCAACGGAAGAGGGCCGCGACCGGCCGCGGGTTCATCGGCCGGGCCTAGAGCTTGTCGAGCAGGGAGATCTTGAAGGACCGGGCCGCAGCGCTGAGCGCCGCCTCGAGTGCGCGTTCGGCCAGCGCCAGTTCGGTGGCGGCAGCGATGGGGTCCGCCTCGACGATCCCGTTGTAGGCGGCGATCTCGGAATCGCGGCCCGCGCGCGCGTGATCCGCGGTGGCGGTGAAGACCGCGTGGCTCGCGCCCAGGCGCGCCCGTCCGCTCGACACCTGCTGGGTCACCTCATCGAGCGGGTTGAGCGCTGCGCGGATGCTGGCCGGATCGTTGGCGGCGAGGGCAGCGGAGAGCGCCTGCAGCGTGCCGAGCAGATCCGCGCCGCCGCCCGCGCCCATCGCGATCTCGTCACCGCGCACCGAGGCCGCCTGCATCACGCCCGGCGCGATCGCCACCTGGCGCACGTCCAGCGATCCCAGGTACGCGCCGGCGGCATCGAAGGGGGCCTGTCCGTCCTGGGTGCCGCCGAAGACGTAGCGATCGCCGTGGCGCGTGTTGAGCAGCGAGATCGCCTGCCGGAACATCCCGTCCACGTCGGACGCGGCGGCGGCCCGGTTCGCCTCGGAATAGGTGTCGTTGGAGAGCTGCACCGCGAGCTCGCGCGCGTTGGCGACCAGGTCCGACAGCGCACCGAGCGCCGCCTCCGCGGTGTCGATCTCGTCCGCGGCGTTGCGGGCCGCGCCCTCCACCGCGTTCAGCGCGGTCGCGCGGGCCGAGTGGGCGAGCGCCCTTCCTGCGCCCGCCGGATCGTCGCCGGGGTGCTGCACCTTCACGCCGGTCGCCACACGTCCGAGCGCGGTGTGGTGCGCATCCCGCGCCCGCGCCGTGCTCCGGCTGGCGGAGTCGAACACCATCTTGTCGGTCACGCGCATGGGCCTGTGGCTCCTCGGTCGTCGGCGGTCCGCTACGGCTTGAGCCGCAGGAGCGCGTCGAGCGTCTGCGAGAGCAGCGTGCCCTCGTGCGCGGCGAGCGACTCGGACTGGCG